>RDXH01000111.1:0-10563 GCA_004292745.1 Oscillatoriales cyanobacterium
AACGGGATTAATTACACAGACCAATTTTTACCCGGAGAATTGCCATCAGAAAATTTTGATGCCGAAACGGAATTGGAATTCTATCCAGATAAATCTCTGGATGTAGATTTAGAAGACCCCAATTTTGAACTTTTCTCAGGAGATGCTGCTGGCATAGACTGGGAGAGTCCATCCCCTAATGGTATGGAAAAAGAAGACCTAGCAGACCTGGGAATGAGTGCCTTGGGATGGGAACCAAAAGACGACAATGAAATCGGTGCGGCCGATTTAACCCTGGCGTCCAATCCGTTTATGAACGATTCCGGTGGGATGGCTGCTTACGCTGAGGCGACAGGCCCACTAGACGACGAATTTGCTAGTTCAGATTTTGGAGATGCTTTCGCCTTAGATCACGAAGGATTGGATGATCCCTTTCAAGAGAGCAAAGTGTCTGCCAAATCAATTCCTTACGAGGCAGGTTCGTTTTCAGAAGCTCCGACTCAGATTCTTAATGGTAGGGGTTTTGCTGCTGCCGAAGTTGGGAAGGACCTCGACTTGAACCCAGTAGACTATCCCACCAGCCCATCCCACAATTTTGACGAATCTTTTGCACCACGCTCCTTACCAGATGAATTTGACCTGGACGATGATTTGGATGACTACTCTTCCTCACCCCCGATCGACCAAAATCATAACTACGATCTAGGAGAAGATGCAGACCCCTTCGCCCAGGAACTCCCAGGGGAATTTGGACGGCCCGAAACCAATGGGGAATACTCGTCAAATTATGACCTGGCTGAAGATGAAACCCTGTTGATGGGCGGTGCTGTTCCCAACTCTCAAAGTCCCAGGGCGAGGCGGGGAGGTTTGAATTCGAGCGATCGAACTTCCCAAAGTAATGGTTACGGGGACTCTTCGAGTGTAGCATTCGGCTCTAGGGATAGTTTTGAGTTAGACGCTTTTGATGACGATGCTTTTAATGACTCTTTCTCTCTAGACACTTCGGAGCAATTGACTTCTTTCGGAGCAGGAGGAGCGGCCAGCAGTGATTGGTCGTCAAAAGCTGGTAATCCTCCAGAACATAGCGATTTTTTGGACGAATTTGATGCTTTTGATGATTTGGGCAATGTCCCAGATTTTGATATTTCTGAAGATGTCAATAGTTCGATTCTGACTAGGGGTAGCACTCATTTTGGCAGCTCGAATAGTGGCATGATGGGGACCACTAGCAGCAGTCTCGATTTCGATAATACCGATGGCTCGGCTATTCGGGATGATGAGATATTTAGCATGAGTGGCCCGGCCGATAGTGCGGCGCAAACTTTTACTGTGACGGAAACAGAGCCTCTGGATGCTGGTGTCACTGTGGAACAGGGTGGTCTAGCTTTCTTGGAAAATGCTCCTTTGGCTACGAAGCATTTTTACACAGCAGTCGGGGCGGGACTGGTTTCTCTGGTAGCTGTGGCTTTTGTCACCAACATTGCTTCTTACCAAGCGTTGCGACAGGATAAGCCAGAGGCGATCGTGTATCTGCGCCAAACAGGCTGGGTAATGACCGCAGCAGCAGGTGTTACCAGCTTTTTAACTTCTTGGGGTATCGGTCAGTTAATCGCCAAGCAGGTACGGAATTCTTCGGACAATTTGCAAGCTCAATTTGATGCTGTCTCTCAAGGCAATTTGAATGCTCGTGCCACAATTTATTCTGAAGATGAATTTGGCAAAATGGCTGCTAAATTCAACCACATGGCGAAGGCGATCCAAACGACTATTAGCGATACTAGACGCAAATCCGACGAGCAGGAACAGGCCAAGGAAGACTTGCAGCGCCAAGTGATTCGCTTGCTAGACGACGTGGAAGGTGCTGCTCGTGGTGATTTGACTGTGACTGCGGAGGTGACTGCCGATGTATTGGGGGCTGTGGCTGACTCGTTCAACTTGACCATTCAAAATCTGCGAGAAATCGTTCACCAGGTGAAGCAGGCCGCTAGGGAGGTCAGCCAAGGCGCTACGGATAGTGCCAAGTTTGCCGGGGATTTGTCTTCCGATGCTCTGCGACAAGCTGAGGAACTGGCGGCAACTCTGAATTCGGTGCAGGTGCTGACGGACGCAATTCAGCGGGTTGCTGAGAGTGCTAGAGAGGCTGAAGAAGTAGCACGGGGTGCTGCCGCCACCGCTCTCAAAGGCGGCGAGGCTGTCGATCGCACCGTGGCTGGGATTTTAGATATCCGAGAAACAGTAGCAGAAACAACCAGAAAAGTCAAGAGGTTGGCAGAAGCTTCTCAAGAAATTTCTAAGATTGTGGCTTTAATTGCGACGATCGCCTCCCGGACTAATTTGTTGGCTCTTAACGCTAGTATTGAAGCAGCAAGAGCAGGGGAAGCAGGCAGGGGTTTTGCGATCGTGGCAGATGAGGTGCGGCAGTTGGCGGACCGATCGGCTAAGTCTTTGAAAGAAATCGAGCAGATTGTGATGCAAATTCAGAGTGAGACTGGGGCTGTAATGACAGCGATGGAAGAAGGGACGCAACAGGTGATTGAGGGGACAAAATTGGCAGAACAGGCTAAGCGATCGCTCGACGATATTATCCAAGTAACTAATCGAATTGACGTGTTGGTGCGATCGATTACTGCGGATACTGTGGAGCAGAATGAGACGGCTCGATCGGTGCGGGCAGTTATGCAAGCTGTGGAGTTGACGGCTCAGGAAACTTCTCATGAAGCGCAGCGGGTTTCAGGTGCTTTGCAGAATTTGGTGGGGGTTGCCCGCGACCTTTTGACCTCGGTGGAAAGATTCCGAGTAGAAACAGTAGACAGACAGTAATTAATTGTCTACTGCTTGTTTTGCTTGGCGAATTACTGGCAGATTAGTGCCGAAATAATGGCAAAAAAAAAGCAACCTCGTAGTCTTGAAATGGCTGCGGGGATGCCAAACCAGCACCTAAATAAACTAGGAGTTGCCCTGATGGACGATAACATAGTAAACGTATTTTCGGAGATTTTTAACGAATTTAAGCCAAGGGGCTGTATCGTCTGCGATCGCTCAAAAAATAGTAGAGAATATGCCCAGACAAAAATTCCGATAAAAAAGGAAATCAAGATGTTAAAAATCCACGGATTAGTATTAGAAAAAAGAGATTATCTAAAACAACTAGCAGACAAATAGATTAGAAAAAAGGAATAAAACTATGCAAGCAGAGCAACAACAGAGAATCATGGGCTATTTTATTGAGGAGGCAAAAGACCATCTCAATACGATCGAACAAGGCTTGTTAAACCTTCAAGCAACGATCGAAGACCCAGAACTGGTCAACGAAGTATTCAGAGCAGCCCATTCAGTGAAAGGGGGAGCGGCAATGCTGGGACTCACCAGCATTCAGCAAACAGCCCATAGGCTCGAGGATAGTTTCAAAATCCTCAAGGAATGCAGCGTGAAGGTAGACCAGCAGCTAGAGTCCTTGTTTTTGCGGATATTTGATACTTTGCAGGGACTGTTAGAACAACTGTCAGGGCCTTTTGGACTGACGGAGGAACTGGGAGATCAGATGGTGAGGGAACTCGAACCGGTGTTCCAGGAACTCAACGATCATTTGGGGGGGCTGGTGGGATATAGGGTTGGTGATGGGGAAGAGAGCGGCCCTTTTGTGCCTGTAACCATGATGATGGGGATGATGGGGGCTATGGCTTCGACTGGGGCGGTGGAATCCCGCGGGGCTGGAGGCTGGGCTGGAGAAGTGCCAGAGGGTTCTGTGCGGATGGTTTTTGAGTCGGATGTGCCGGCGCGGATGCGGGAGATGCTTCAGGAATTCAAGCTGCCTGAAACAGACCAAGGTAAAGGTCGGGTCAGGGGTATTTGTGGGAGTCTCAGGTTGGCAGGGGAAGAGTTTGGTTTGGATTGTTGGATAGAGTTGATCGATGTGGTGGAGAGGGCGATCGCCAATCCCGAAAATTCCTATCGTACTTTAGCTCCGATCGTGATTAAAGATATCAAACAGGCTCAGGAATTAGTGCTGGCTGGGAGGGAGTCCTCCATTGTGGTAGGCGCGAGGCTGAGGGAGTTAGCCTTGGTGGCGGATTCTGAGGCGGATTTTGAGGATTTGTTGGCCTTTGCTCAGCCAGGAACTGTGAATTCCGGGTCAGATGCCGAGGGAGATGGGGCTTGGGGTTTGGTTGGGCTTGGAGAAAGTGGTGCCGAGGAACAAATGTTGCCGACCATTTCTGGACTGAGTATAGATGAGTTGTTTGACAAGCTCGATAGTGGGGATAGCAATGACTATGGCGGGGGTCGATCGCCTCAGTTTGGTGATTCGCCTGGATTTGGAGACTCGGAGTTGGAATCTGGTAGTTGGAGGACTTCTACTCGCACCGGGCCAGAGGTGGGAGCTGCAGAGTTGAATACTTTAGCTGATTTGTTTGATGGGGAAAGTCCCGACTTAGATGGTGCTTGGGAAGGAGAAGATGAGCTGGAAGAAACTACAATTGCTGGGTTTCCGACGAGGGGGTTGCTGGAACCGGATGATGGGGATAGTTCAGGGGATTTCACCGATTTGCTGCTAGATGACTACCCCAAAGTCGTGTCTGATGCAAACTCTGTTGGTGCTGTAAATGACCTGACAAATCTGTTTGGCTCAGACCTGCTTTCTGGCGAATCCGGGGAAATAGATAGCGATCTGAGTCCCCAAGGCGAGGATGGAACAGGATCGCAGAATGCCACGGCACGGGCTGATAAGCGATCGAAAAATAGCAGTTTAACACAATCTCAAGAATCCGATGACCTTCTGGGCAAGCTATTGGATGAAGTAGCCGCTAGAGGCACCGCGATCGATGATGTTAGCTTCGATAACCAGTTGTCAAAAGAATTGGAAACACCAGAGACTACTGGAATATCCCCAAAAGATATTTTTGAAGACTTGGCTGGCCCGGATGAAAGTGATAGCGAAATTTCCTTACCGGCGATCGCTCCTGCGGAGAACTTGAGTCAGAAACCATCAGAAAAATCATCACCGCAGAAAGCAGCAGACTCTGATGCTGAAACAGATGTGGATTTGGATTTGAGTGAACTGTTGGGAATTACGTCAGATTTCTTATCGTCAGAAAGTGACATCACAGAACAAAATGACCATGAAGATTGGGCTGACCTAGATGCAAGCAACCAGGAAATTGACAGTTTGTTTAATATGACACCAGATGCAGATTTAGATATTTCTGACCAGGAAAATTGGCTGGAAAATGCCCTGGCCAGCCAAGAAAAATCAGCTTCTCCAGAAGATAGCTCCGACTCAGACCTAGATTTAGATGCTCTGTTTGGGAATATGTCTGAGTCAGAGATAGAGCTAGATGAAGCAATGGAACCCATTACCATGAGTGGGACTGGCGTTAAGTCCCAGGAAGCAGCAGATTTAGTAGATTTGTTTGACTCAGTGCCGACAGGAATTGACCATGAGGATGAAGGTTTGGAGAATATTAATACGGCGCAGTGGCTGAGTTTTGAAGATGTTCCGGAATCCCCTGGTGTGGATTTGTCTCTGTCGGACGGTGATATGCGGAGTGCCATCGCTGGGCTGGGGATCGATTTGCCAGAAGGTGATTTGGAGTCTGAGTCAGTCAAAGTCAGCCGCGGGGACAATCGCATGAATCGGAGTTTTGATGATGAGAATACTTTTGATTTACTAGAGGATATGTTTGGGGAGGGCATGAATGCCTCGGCAGATGAAGCGGGCCGGTCATCTGGGGAGTTGGAGGCATCTGTGTCTGTGGTTTCGGATGATTCTTGGGAGGAAAATGGGGCGGATTTGTTTGATGGTCTGTCGGCTATGACTGGCGATGATGAGGATGATTTGTTTGAGGTGCTTTCTCGGTCGGTTTCTAGGGGTGATTTGGAGGTGATGTCATCGCAGTTGTCCGATGAGGGTTTTGGGGGAGAGATTGGTTTGTTGGCGGCGCTGGAAACTGGTGCGACTCTCGATAGTGCTGATTTGGACGGTTTTGATGACTTGTTGGATTCGATCGATGCTAGTGCTTTGGTAACATCTGAGCTGACCTCCGGTTTTTGGGATACAGAAGAATCGCCAGGGACAGATAATTCTGAGTTGGATGGTTCTTCGCTGTCGGGCTTTTTTGAGGGTACTGATGGGGGCGCTGGGGATGGGGAGGAGAGTTTTGATGATTTGGAGTCCCTGTTGAGTCTTGAAGGTACAGAGGCTGCAATGGATGCAATGGCTGCTGTGCCGCTCGCTAGTCAAACTCCTGTGAATACCGAGGTTTTCTCAGACCTGGAGGAGATGTTGAGCGAGAGCAAGACAGTGCCGGAGATTTATGGGCGATCGACTCTTGGTCTGGCGACAAGTTCCTCTCAGCAGGGGCGGGATGACTTTAGCGATTTGGAAGCTCTGCTGGATGAACCCAAGGAAGGCGTGCGTCAGGGTGAGACAGGCATGAGTTCGCGTCCGGGGGGGATTCGACCAAAAGGGCCGCGTCAGGGGTTTGGCGACCAAACTATGCGGGTGCCGGTGAAGCAACTGGATAACCTCAGTAACTTGATGGGGGAACTGGTGGTGAATCGGAATAGTTTGGAGCAAGACCAGGAACGGATGCGGCAGTTTTTAGATAACTTGCTGCATCAAGTGACTTTATTGAGTGAAGTCAGCCAACGGACTCAGGATTTTTATGAGCGGAGTCTGCTAGAAATTGCGCTGTTAGCAAATCGGCAGGGGCATCGCTCGGCTTGGCGATCGGAGGATTCTGCTCATCAGCGGGATGGAGCTTGGAAGCCTGAAGAAATGGATCGCTTTACTCCTTTCCACAGTTTGGCTCAGGAGATTATTGAGTTAATCGTGCGGGTGCGCGAGTCAGCCGCGGATATTGAGTTTTTGGTGGATGAAGCAGATCAAGTGACTCGTCAGTTGCGACAAGTAACTACTCAGTTGCAGGAAGGATTGAATAAGGCTCGGATGAAGCCCTTTGCAGAGACGACCGATCGCTTATTCCGTGCTGTGCGAGAAGTTGGGATTAAATGCGGGAAGCAGGCTCAGTTGCAAGTGGAAGGAAAAGAGATTTTGATTGACAAGATGATTGTGGATCAGCTCTATGACCCCATGACTCACTTGGTGAATAATGCCATTACCCATGGCATTGAGTCGCCAGATGTGAGGTTGGCCGCTGGGAAACCGGCCATGGGAAGGATTACGATTCGGGCTTTTCATCAAGGAAATCAAACCGTAATTTCGGTGTCTGACGATGGGGCTGGTATTGACGCTCAGAAGGTGAAGGCTAAAGCCATTAAACAAGGTTTGTTGACAGGGGCTCAGGCTCAGAGAATGACTCGCTCCGAGGTTTATGAGTTGTTGTTTAGACCTGGTTTTAGCACTCAGGAACAAGCTACAGAGTTTGCTGGCCGTGGGGTGGGGATGGATGTGGTCCTGACTTCTTTGCAGGAGATTCGGGGGACTGTGGGCATTGATTCTACCCTTGGTAAGGGGACTGTGTTTACGATTCGGTTGCCTTTGGTGTTGAGTATTTCTAAGGCTTTGTGTTGTATTAGCGATCGGGCTCGGATTGCGTTTCCCATGGATGGGGTTGAGGATATGATTGATGTTCCTCGCGATCAGGTGACGAAGGGTGCTGATGGGCTTCCTTGCATCGATTGGCGTGGTTCGATTTTGCCTTTCCGTCCGCTGCGAGATTTGTTGGCTTATCATCGCCATTTGGGCCGTGGCAGTGTTTATGGCTTTAATACTGACGATGACATGATTTCGGTGATTGTGTTGCGCTCTGCTGGCAATTTCTTGGCCGTGCAGGTGGATCAGGTTTCTACTGAACAGGAAATTGTGATTAAGCAGTTGGAAGGGCCTGTCCCCAAGCCGGTGGGGATTGCTGGGGCTACTGTGTTGGGGGATGGTCGGATTGTCGCGATCGCCGATGTTCTAGAGTTGATTGATTTGGCTACTGGCAGGCTGCGGAAGGATGCTGGTGGTACTTTGTGGGATGAGGGCGATCGGGTTCCTGCTGAGCCGATCGAGGAGAAGGCTGAGCCGACGGTGTTGATTGTGGATGACTCGATTACGGTGCGATCGCTCCTATCAATTACTTTTGAGAAGTCTGGCTATCGTGTGGAAGAAGCTCGCGATGGTAAGGAGGCTTGGGAGAAGATGAAGTCTGGTTTGCCTTGCGATATCGTGTTCTGCGATATTGAAATGCCTCGAATGGATGGTTTGGAGCTGCTTTCTCGGATGCAGAAAGATTCGGTTTTGTGTGAATTGCCGATCGCGATGTTGACTTCTCGTGGTGCTGACAGACATCGCCAAATGGCTTACGGTTTGGGCGCGAAAGGTTATTTCACTAAGCCTTATTTGGAGGAGCAATTGCTGGATGCTGCTTCTCGGATGCTGAAGGGTGAGGTTGTTGGTGCTCCGGCTGTTGTTTAATCGGACACACCCCCAGCCCCTCTAAGCGAGGGGAGTTAGATCCGGTTCTCCTGCTGGGAGGGGCTAGATCCGGTTCTCCTCCTGGGAGGTAGGGGGGGTAGGCACGGGGGCACTACCCCTACAAAGCCCTCGTTTTTTGGAGCTAGATCCGGTTCCCCTCCTGGGAGGGGCTAGGGGTGGGTCTTATTTCCAATCATCGTTTTTTTTGACAAGGAATCCACCCTGGTTAAGAAGGGGCCAAGAAGGAGACGGCAAGGCCCAAAGCGTGTCAACTTAACGTCAAACCCTGTCACAGACTGCTGTTTGACTATTAAGGCCAGATCCCCCCTAGCCCCCCTTAAGAAGGGGGGGACAAGAGTCGGATCTTTCGTCCCCCTTCCCCCATCCCCCTTGGGGGGCAGGGGGGGTGGGGATGCGAGGGGGGTCTAGACTTAGGTGAAAGCGAGAGATACCAAGGATTTCAGGCGATTGTTGACACTAATGGGCAATGCCGTATCCCTACCCCCAAAATGAGTTCCGTTAACAAACCGGATTTTTGCCCAGGCGCGTTGGGTTTTGGTGGTAGGCTAATTTGTGGGGTGTATAGAAGGGCGATCGAGGTTATTTATGGATGCTGAAGAACTTTTAGAAAAATATGCTAAAGGCGAACGAAAATTTCATTCAGAAAACCTTAAAGAAGAAAACCTTAAAGGTGCGGACTTGAGTGGAATAGACCTATACGGTTCCAATCTATCCGGTGCAGACTTGAGTGGGGCAAATCTGAGTGGAGCAAATTTTAATAGTGCTCATCTCATTCGCTCGTCCCTGACAGGTGCTAACTTGAGAAGTATAGTAGGGGCTTCTTCAGCAAATTTGACTTGGGCAGACTTTAGCGGTGCAGATTTGAGTTGGGCAAACTTTAGTAGTGCTATTTTAAATTATGCTGACTTAGAGCGGGCAACTCTAATAGGAACAAACTTTAACAGCGCTAAATTGTTTGGTGCCAATTTAGACGAAGCAAATCTGAGCAGTGCAAGTCTAGATAGTGCTGACCTACGTGTAGCTTCTTTGTATAAAGCGAACCTAAGTAAAGCGAATCTGAATAAGGCTGATTTGACTGAGGCATATTTGCTGGAAGCTAACTTTTATTTGGCACATTTGAGTGAAGCAATATTGACATCGGCAAAACTTCAAAAAGCTAAATTCCAGAAAGCTAATCTGCACAAAGTGAATCTGTCAAGAATGAATTTGACTAATGCCAATTTAGAACAAGCAAAACTGGACAGTACAAATCTAAAATATGCTTGTCTGCAAGGTGCAAATCTAGAAAGAGCCAATCTACGATCTTCTAATTTGACCGGAGCTAATCTGATAGAAGCAAACTTAAAAAGGGCAGACTTTAGTTGGTGTGATTGTTATGGCTGGAATATCAAAAATGCAGACTTAACTGGTACAATAATGCCCGATGGAGAACTCTACCAGCCAGAAACGTCTGACGCAGAACTCTACCAGCCGGAAACCTCCGAAAAATTATCCCAAACAGGAACATCTATGACACGCAAAATTATTCGTACTGACAAAGCTCCGGCACCGGTGGGCCCTTACAATCAAGCGATCGCAGCTTCGGGCACTATGCTGTTTGTAGCTGGCCAAATTGCGATCGACATTAGACTAAACGATATTGTCTACACCGACGACGTGACAAAACAAACCGAACAAGTTATGGCAAATCTCGAAGCGATTCTCACAGAAGCCGGCGCGACTTGGTTGGATGTGGTAAAAACTACGGTGTTTCTCAAAGATATGAATGATTTTGCTGCTGTGAATGCGGTTTATGCCAAGTATTTTGATGCGGAAACTGCACCGGCGCGTGCTTGTGTGGAGGTTTCGCGTTTACCGAAAGATGTGTTAGTTGAAATTGATTGTATTGCTGTGATTTAAATTCAGCAATAAAACTCGGCGGTTGAAACCGCGTCTTGTCAAACAATGTCCGCCTCCGCGGACTAAGAGCTAAGAAAAGCTATATTCTGTTTTTTAATGTTTTTGCAGTTGGGAAACTTGAATTTTCGGCAGTTGTTTCCATTTTGGGCATTGATTTATATTTTCTTCAGTCCGCGTAGGCGGACTTCGTTTGACAAGACGCGGTTTCAACCGCCGAATGATACTTGAATTTTCGGCAGTTGTTT
>RDXH01000111.1:10592-43827 GCA_004292745.1 Oscillatoriales cyanobacterium
TGTTTCCATTTTGGCATTGATTTATATTTTCTTCAGTCCGCGTAGGCGGACTTCGTTTGACAAGACGCGGTTTCAACCGCCGAATGATACTGAGGGTAAAGTGCGCGACTGTTTTTAACTTCCACAGCCGATCGCACTTTTCGATCTGTCGCTGTCGCGCACCCTACTCCTAAATCAATCTGAAAACAATCAGATTTAATCTAAATTACCAGTTAGCAATTAGCAATTACTAATCACCAATTACCAACTGTCAACTATCAACTGTCAACCGTCAACTGTCAACCGTCAACTGTCAACTATCAACCGTCAACCGTCAACTGTCAACTGTCAACTGTCAACTATTTATTCAACGCTTCACGGGCGGCAACCGCTTCGTCAGGATGAATATTCAATCGGGTCAAATTGATCCGACCTTTATTGTCAATTTCTCGCACTTTGACAATCACTTCGTCGCCGACAGCTAACTCATCTTCCACTTTGCCAACGCGGTAGTCGGCTAACTGCGAAATGTGAATCATTCCTTCTTTTCCGGGCAGAATTTCCACAAAAGCGCCGATCGGAATAATCCGAGTAACGTGGCCAACATACACGTCTCCTGCATTCAACTTGCGTGTCATGCCTTGGATAATGTTATGAGCCCGCATTGCTTTTTCGCTGTCGTTGCCGGCAATTGTCACGGTTCCGTCGTCTTCGATGTCAATTTTGACTCCGGTTTCTTCGGTGATGGCTTTGATTGTTTTGCCACCGGGTCCAATTACTAAACCGATGAATTCGGGGTCGATTTTCAGGGTTAGCAAACGCGGTGCAAAGGGCGACATTTCCTTGCGGGGAGTGTCGATGGTTGACAGCATTCTTTCTAGAATGTGCAGTCTGGCTGGTTTGGCTTGGCGGATGGCATTGGCAATCACATCTAAGGGTAAACCTTTGATTTTCATGTCCATTTGCAAAGCAGTAATCCCGGTGTCGGTACCGGCTACTTTGAAGTCCATGTCGCCTAAAAAGTCTTCAATTGCCTGAATGTCAGTCAAAATTCGGACTTCATCGCCTTCTTTAATTAACCCCATTGCTGCACCGCTGACTGGTTGGGACAGGGGTACGCCTGCGTCCATGAGGGCTAGGGTTGAGGCGCAAACGGAACCCATGGAGGTGGAACCGTCGGAAGAGAGAATTTCCGATACTACGCGAATCACGTAGGGGAAGTCTTCTTTTGATGGCAACACTGGGACTAGGGCTCGTTCTGCTAGGGCTCCGTGACCGATTTCTCGGCGTCCGGGCGATCGCATGGGTTTGGTTTCTCCCACGGAAAAGGGCGGGAAATTGTAGTGGTGTAGGTAACGTTTGTCTTGCTGTGGGTGCAAGTCGTCTGCTAAGTCTTGGGCATCGCCTGGGGTTCCTAGGGTTGCGGCCGACAGCACTTGAGTCAAGCCCCGATTAAACAACGCACTGCCGTGTACTCTGGAAGGGAGCACCCCGACGCGACAAGAAACGGGTCGCACCTCGTCTAGCTTGCGGCCGTCTACACGAACGCCATCTTCGAGGATTTGCTTGCGCATCATTTTTTTGGTGACGTCCTTGAAAACGTTGCCGATCGCCTTGCTGTTGGCGGTGGCGGCTACTTTTACCGGATCGTCTTCGGAGAGTTCGGCGATCGCAGCTTCTACTTCATTTGCCTTAACTTCGTCCAAAGCTGCGTTGCGCTGATTTTTGTCTTGTTCAAATTTAGACAAAATAAAGCGGATTGGGGCTTCGGCGCGATCGCGAATAAAGTTTTCTAGGGCTGAGTCTAGGGATGGCCGTTCTTCCACCACCAAATCTATGCCCAATTCTGCCATGATTTCCCGTTGGGCTTGAATCAAGTCACAGGTTGCTTCGTAGCCGAAGTCGATCGCCTCGATGATATCCTGTTCTGGCAATTGGTTAGCGCTGGCTTCCACCATGATTACTCCATCTGGAGAACCCGCCACCACTAAATCTAATTCGCCTTCTTTGATTTCGCTGTAGGTAGGATTGATGATGAAGTCGTCTCCTACCAAACCAACTCGGACTGCGGCCATGGGTCCATAAAAGGGCATTTTCCCTAGCAATATCGCTACGGAAGCCCCTGTCACCGCCAGAACGTCTGGGGGTACTTGTTCGTCCATCGACAGCGTTGTGGCGACGACTTGGATGTCGTCTCTGAGCCAGCTTGGAAATAGCGGACGCAACGGTCGATCGATCAAACGGCCTGTGAGAGTCACTTTTTCTGGGGGACGCCCTTCCCGGCGCAAAAATCCACCGGGAATTTTACCACCTGCGTACAGTCTCTCTTCGTAATCCACTAACAGGGGCAGGAAATCAATTCCTTCTCTTCCCTGAGAGCGAGTTGCCGTCACTAAAACCGCCGTGTCACCCGACTGAATCAAAACTGCACCGCCTGCTTGAGGCGCTAGTAAACCAATCTTCAGTCTAATATCCCGTCCATCAAAGGATATTGACTTGTCTATCTCTACCATGTAGCACTGCTTCCTTATCTACCACATTCTTTCTCTGTCGGGATCGTAACATTAACCACAGGGCTTTGAGAGGAAGCGGGGAAAAGAGACCAATAATTGTGGTTCGATCGAGGTTTTGCGCCGAAATTATGAGTAATTATACTCTCCAAGGATGTTTGGTATTCTGGGGTCGATTGGGCGATCGCCCGTCGCATCTCTGAAATAGGTGGTAGGATCTTCGTCTGGGCATGGGGCAAAGTCTGGTTCCGGCATTGAAGACAGGAGATAGGCCCAAGGATGTTGCTGAGGGATTGAAACACAAATAACCAATAACAAATAACAAATAACAAATATATTAATAATATGGCAATTTTACACGGTAGTTGGATTATACATGAGTCCGAAAGTTGTTTATTTATTTGGGCAGAAACTTGGCGCAAAATAGAACCAATCGATACTATTGAATTGGGGATGAGTCTTCGCTTTCCCTTGGCAATGACTGAATCTGAGTTAAAAACTTTCCTAACTTCTTTGCACCAGTCTGGTAAACTGAATTGGCTGTTACCGGAAACCTCACTTCAACTACGCTCAGTGACGGCAGAAACTCCACAGGACAAAAGCAAAAAAATTAGGCGATCGGCAAAAAATCACAACCCAGAAGTGACAGCCGAAAACTCATCGATTCGCCGGGAATTTCGGGCGATCGCACTTCCTACCCAAATCTCCACATCTAACATCAATCTGGTGTTACCACAGCACTCGGCAGCAACATTGACAGCAGAAGACAATGACAATCTTTACCTTTTTCCCTGGGAGATAGAGGGATTTTGTCTCAATCCTCAAGCAGCTTTTATTTTCTTGCAAGCAATACCGCTTAATAGCACAGCAATTGACTCTTTTGTGGGTTCAGATTTGCGTTTTTGGTCTTATATTGCTAGATGGAATTTAGATTTGTTGGCCAGATGCAAGTTTTTACCTGCCTTAGAAATACAGTCTGACGGTTCGGCTATTGCTAAATGGCAACCTCTGTTAGATAGTTCTACAGATCAACTTCGTCTGGCTACTTTTAGCCAGCAAATGCCGACGGCTTGTCGAACATATCAAGGGAAGTCTACCCCCCCCTACCCCCCCCTTGGGGGGAAAGAAAGAGAGGGGAAGTCTACCCCCCCCTACCCCCCCCTTGGGAAGTCTACCCCCCCCTACCCCCCCCAAGGGGGGAAAGAAAGAGAGGGGAAGTCAACCCTCCCTAACTCTCCCCAAGGGAAGTCTACCCCCCCCTACCCCCCCCAAGGGGGGAAAGAAAGAGAGGAGAAGTCTAACCTCTCCAACTCCCCCCAAGGGGGGAAAGAAAGAGAGGGGAAGTCTAACCTCTCCAACTCCCCCCAAGAGGGGAAAGAAAGAGAGGGGAAGTCTAACCTCCCCTACCCCCCCCAAGAGGGGAAAGAAAGAGAGGGGAAGTCAACCCTCCCCCAAGAGGGGAAAGAAGGAAGTCAATTGCCTTTAGCCGTGGATTTCCCGGTGGATGCCCAGGAGTTGATTTTGGGATTTTTGAGCAGTGTTGTAGACTGTCAAGTGCGATCGGCTATTAGCTCAAATATCGGCTCAAATTTAGAAATCAAAACAGTTTCTCCAACCCGCGAATGGCTGCAATCTTTGCAGCAGGAATCTGGGATAGTTCAAGCAGAATCAGCGGCTTTAGAAAAGTTGGCAACCAAGCTGAGTGCTTGGACAGCACCGCTGCAAAATGCACTATCTCAAAAAAATCAATTTCGCACTTGTTTTCAACTGATACCGCCGTCCCCTGGCAAAACTGAATGGAGTTTAAATTATTGTTTGCAAGCAGTAGAAGAAAACGAATTTTTGGTAGATGCGAGAACTGTTTGGAACAATTCTGTGGAGAGTTTTAATTATGCAGGCAGGACTATACAACTACCTCAAGAAACTTTGCTCAGTGGCTTGGGTTTAGCTTCAAAACTTTATCCGTTAATTGAACCGAGTTTGCAAGCACAGCGCCCTCACTGTTGTCTGTTAAAACCTTTAGATGCTTACAATTTTATCAAGTCTGTGGCTTGGCGATTCACTGACAGTGGATTGGGTGTAGTTTTGCCGCCGAGTTTGACCAAGACAGATGGTTGGGCGAGTCGTTTGGGTTTGAGCATTCAAGCCGAAACAACCCCCCCCAACCCCCCCTTAGCAAGGGGGGGCGCTGGAGAAACTAACCCCCCTTTAGTAAGGGGGGGCGCTGGAGAAACTAACCCCCCTTTAGTAAGGGGGGGCGCTGGAGAAACTAACCCCCCCTTAGTAAGGGGGGGCGCTGGAGAAACTAACCCCCCCTTAGTAAGGGGGGGCAAGGGGGGGTTAGGATTGCAAAGTCTGTTAAGTTTTAAGTGGGAATTGACCATCGGCGGACAGCGCATTTCTAAGGCAGAATTTGATAGATTGGTAGAGTTGAATTCGCCTTTGGTGGAAATTAACGGCGAGTGGGTTGAATTGCGCGCGCCGGATGTGAGGGCTGCTCAAACTTTTTTTGCTAGTCGTAAAGAGCAAATGACTCTTTCTTTGGAAGATGCTTTGCGTTTGGCTTCGGGTGATTCTCAGATAATTGAGAAACTGCCGGTGGTGAATTTTGAAGCCACTGGTCAACTTCAGGAGTTGTTGAATACTTTAAATAATAATGAGGCCGTAAGTGCGATCGCGCCGGCTAGTTTCCGAGGAAAATTGCGGCCTTATCAAGCCCTAGGAGTTGGCTGGTTGGCTTTCTTAGAACGCTGGGGTTTGGGCGCTTGTCTCGCGGATGATATGGGGATGGGAAAATCGGTCGAACTAATTGCTTTTCTCCTACATTTACAAGAAAATAATGCCTTGGAAAGCCCCACATTGCTGGTATGTCCGACATCGGTACTGGGTAATTGGGAACGGGAAGTTAAGAAGTTTGGCCCGACGCTGAAAGTGTTAGTTCATCACGGAGATAAACGCGCTAAAGGCAAAGCATTTGCTACGGCCATTAAGGGAAAAGATTTAATTATTACCAGTTATTCTTTAGTGTTTCGTGATGCGAAGGAAATTCAAAACACTAAATGGCAAGGATTGGTTTTGGATGAAGCGCAAAATATTAAAAACTCGGATTCTCAGCAGTCGAAAATAGTACGACAAATCGAGGCATCTTTTAAAATTGCGCTGACAGGAACTCCGGTGGAAAATAGACTGCAAGAATTGTGGTCTATTTTAGAGTTTCTGAATCCGGGATATTTGGGGCCACGCAATTTCTTTCAGCGCCGATTTGCGATTCCGATCGAGAAATATGGCGATCGCGAATCATTGCAGACTTTGCGATCGCTCGTTCGGCCTTTCATCCTCCGCCGCCTGAAAACTGACAAATCAATCATCCAAGATTTGCCCGAAAAACAGGAGATGACTGTATTTTGTGGATTAGCTACTGAACAGGCGACATTATATCAGCAAATAGTTGAAAAGTCAATATCGGAATTGGAATCTGCCGAAGGTATTCAGCGCCGGGGCATGATTCTGGCTTTGTTAGTAAAACTCAAGCAACTTTGCAATCATCCGGCTCTTTTGACAGCTAAAGAAAACCCTAAATCCTTGGCAATTAAGAGTCAGGAGTCAGGGAAATTGCAGCGGTTGTTGGAAATGTTAGAAGAAGTTGTCGCTGAGGGCGATCGCTCTTTAATTTTCACTCAATTTGCGGAATGGGGAAAACTGCTCAAACCCCATCTAGAACAGCATTTAGGTCGAGAAATTCTGTTTTTGTATGGCGGAATTAAGCAGCAGCAGCGGGAAGAAATGATCGATCGCTTCCAGCACGACCCTCAAGGTCCACCGATTATGATTTTATCCTTAAAAGCTGGCGGTACTGGTCTTAATTTGACCAGAGCAACTCATGTTTTCCACTATGACAGATGGTGGAACCCAGCCGTAGAGAACCAAGCAACTGACCGGGTATTTCGCATTGGTCAAACTCGCAATGTTCAAGTACATAAATTTGTGTGTACTGGCACATTAGAGGAAAAGATTCATGATATGATTGAAAGCAAGAAAGCCTTGGCTGAACAAGTAGTCAGTGCTGGAGAAAACTGGATTACCGAGTTAGATACAGACCAACTTCGGAATTTACTAATTCTCGATCGCAATGCTATCATAGAAACCGAAGAAGAATAATATATAGCCTTTCTCAGTAACGTCAGGTGCTATAGGGCATAGGGCATAGGGCATAGGGCATAGGGCATAGGGCATAGGGCATAGGGCATAGGGCATACCTCACCACGCTTGAGAACCGCTATAGCAGAAGGCAGAAAGAAAATGCAATAAAATTAATATTTTCAGCAATTAGAAATGCCCTAATTACCGAGAATGTTTCTATAATCTGAGATCTTGCACCAATGTCAGCAACAGGCAAGATGCCTGTTCCACAAAGAGTGAATTTTCTTGTGGAACAGGCATCTTGCCTGTTCATAAAAGGCTTGTTGAGAATGGTGCAAGATCTCAGTATAATAGGACTGTCGAATTCCCGATGCCCGATTCCCAATGCCCTGTTTGGCCAATGCCCAATACCCAATGCCCAATGCCCTGTTTGGCCAATGCCCTGTTTGGCCAATGCCCAAAATAAATGATTGACAGAGAATGGTGGACCCAACAATGGCTAGATTTAATCAATACCTACCGCTTCAAAAAGCGGTTAGAACGCGGCTGGCAATATGCGCGAGAAGGTAAAGTTCTCAGCATTAAATTTCCTAATCAAGAAGTAATTGCCCTCGTTCAAGGTACCGATCCCAAACCCTATCAAGTTTCTTTAGGACTCGATCCACTAACAGATGAAGATTGGGAATATGTGATTGAAAATATGTCACAAAGAGCTATTTTTTCAGCAAAATTATTAGCTGGAGAAATGCCACACAATATTGAAGATGTGTTCGCAGCGGCCGGGAAAACCCTATTTCCGTTAAGTTTGTCCGATATTCGATCGCGCTGTAGCTGTCCCGATCCCAAAAACCCTTGCAAACACATAAGTGCAGTGTACTACTTATTGGGCGATCGCTTCAGCGAAGACCCCTTCGTGCTGTTTCAAATGCGGGGTAGAACCAAAGAACAAATCCTGACAGCACTCCGCCAAAGACGAGGTACAGAAGCCAAAGACAATACACAACTAAATTCAGGGGAAAATTCCCCAACTGAAAATGCCAAATTACCTAAAGTCGATCGCTTTTGGGAATACAACCAACAACTAGAATCATCTCTAGTAGTAATTGTACCACCACCGAGTAGCGAAACAGTGCTAGATATTTTAGGGCCAATGCCCCTCGCCACTGACGGGAAAGGAACCACCAGTAAATTATCCCCAGCCTCCGATGCACTCAAGCAGCATTTTAGCAGAATCTACCAAACTGTTAGTCAGCAAGCAGTTTTCGCAGCACTAAAACGCAGTGAAGGAGATTAACTGTTTTTCAATTACAAAATAATAGACATCTCCCAAAAAGCGAGTCTTGAACAGGCAGGCGGTGTCCTGAGCGTAGTCGAAGGGTCGAATGGCAACTCTGGAAGCACCTCAAGATGCAATTGTCATAGATGCTTCACAGTCTCTAGAGGTAATTGTCCAATTCCTGATAAATAATATAGGGAATCCGGGAGCGGGGAATCTTCTTCCTGGTAATGAAAATTGAGAGATTTAATAATTTTTGTACAAGTACAAGAAAGCTTCTACTTCAGCAGCGCTTGGTTGAGCAGAAATTGCACCAGGTTTCATTGCCGTCATAGCACCTACTGCACTGGCATAAGTAACCACTTTTTTGGTGACTTCTGCATCGGCTAAATTCTGAATTCCTACCTTGCACAACTGGCTGACAAAACCAGCCACAAATCCATCACCCGCACCAGTGGTATCCTCAATATCTACTTTGAAAGCGGGGATTTTTCCTTCATTCTCCGAGATACAATAGGAACAACCTTTATCTCCCGCAGTTACTAAAACTCCTTCTGGGGAATGGAGGCGGTAGGTAATAGCTCCAGCGTCGGTAGTTTCAAACAGCCATTGGGCTTCTTCTTCCGATAATTTCAGAAAATCAATTTTGGTGAATAGTTTTTTAATCAGTGATTTTGCTTCCTGTGGATTTTGCCAAAACACTGGTCGCCAATTGATGTCTAGTATAATTTTTACATCATACTTTTCTGCTAGTTCAATCGCTTTTTCGATCGCCTCTCGACTATCGGGATAAGCTAATTCTAAAGTACCTAACACTAGAAAATCAGCATTTTCAAACAGTACCTCTGGTATTTGGGCAGCGATGAGGTGAGTGTCAGCAAACTCCGCAGTGTTTGCATCCCCAAAACCGGCAAAAAATCGATCGCCCATTTCATTTCGCAATACATAAACTTGTCGTGTGGGTGCTGTCGGGTGGCGCTGCACTCCTGTGGTGTCAACTCCTCTTTCTTGCAATACCTGCACGAGGGAGTTACCCAATTCATCCCCACCCACAGCACCAATAAATCCTGCGCTATTCCCCAATTTAACTAAAGCACAGGCAACATTCGCCGGGGCACCGCCGGGATAGGGTGTCCAAGATTTTACCTCTTCTAGGGCAAGTCCCGATCGCTCTGCGAGACAGTCAAATAAGATTTCACCCAAACAGAGTACGCGAGGATAATTCATAGGGATTTGAGATTTGAGATTTGAGACAAGACCAGACTGGTCATTATAAATCTCCCATAATTCCTGTGGAACAGGCATCCCTTCGACCCTTCAGATCGCGGCACCGCCTGCTTGTTGTTGACTATCTGTTTGCCAGACATCTATTACACAGGAATCAAGTGCGTGTACTGACACCCGGTGTGGGCACTCCGTTGGGAGCACGTGATGCTCGATCGACTGCAATTGCTCATCTGGGGGAACCATAGCACGAAAAGATTTAATTTTTCTATTCTTACTTGATCCTCCATCCTTTAGAATTATAGATAGGTAAATATGCAGACATAGGAAAAATTTATGAGTGGGAGCGTTTCTCAGATCCCTGTCACCCTATCAGACAGAGAATTACAAGTGGTAGAATTAGTCGCGGCGGGATTGACTAATGAGAAAATAGCGGAAAAGTTGGAGATTAGCAAGCGTACAGTTGACAACCACATTAGCAATATCTTGAATAAGACGCGGGCTGACAATCGAGTCACACTGGTGCGCTGGGCCTTGCAATGGGGAAAGGTATGTTTAGACAATATTAACTGCTGCCCTCTACCAGGACCGATCGATAAAGAAGTATCTTAAGTAGGGCTCAATTGTTGGGGACATACAAAGGAATGATGCAAACGGCACAAGAAAAACAACTACGGTATCAAATTCAATGCCCTGGATTACCACTGGCGGTGTATCGCGAAGTGGCGGCCCATTTGCGTCAAGTTGAAGGGGTGGAAACCGGTTTAATTCCACAGCAGTCGCAGCAGTTTGATTACAACGACAGCCAAGTTGGGGCTTTGTGGATACAGTATCCTGAAGGGTTTGATTTTGCCGATCGCGAACGGGTCGATCGCATTTTGGCTTATTATGGCGATCGGTACGGAGTTTGGGAATCATTAGTTATTAGTAATTGGTAATTGGGAATTGGGCATGGGGCATGGCGCATTGGGCATTGGTAATTGGGAATTGGGAATTGGAACTAACAACTAACTACTGACTACTGACAACTAACTACTGACTACTGACTACTGACAACTTACTAACAAAATGAGTGCAATTAAAACTTTACCTGGAACGCGGGATATTTTGCCCGCTGAAATTCAATATTGGCAAAACATCGAAGCAGTCGCTAAAACAATTTTAACCAAAGCGGCTTATCGAGAAATTCGGACACCCATCTTTGAACAAACATCCTTATTTGAACGCGGCATCGGTGAAGCTACTGATGTTGTGGGCAAAGAAATGTACACTTTTAAAGATAAAGGCGATCGATCGAGTACCTTGCGGCCAGAAGGTACAGCAGGAGTAGTTCGAGCTTTTATTCAAAATAGTTTGTACGCGGCGGGTGATGTCCAGCGTCTGTGGTATACTGGGCCGATGTTTCGCTACGAACGCACCCAAGAAGGAAGACAGCGGCAGTTTAATCAAATTGGCGTAGAAGTCTTGGGTAGTGCGAATCCCCGTGCAGATGTGGAGGTAATTGCGATCGCCTGCGATATCCTTCAAACCCTTGGTTTAAAAAACTTGCGCCTCGATATTAACTCTGTCGGAAACAAGGAAGATAGACAAAATTATCGGCAAGCCTTAATCGATTATTTTACACCATACAAATCCGAATTAGATGTGGATTCCCAAGACCGTTTAACTCGGAATCCGCTGCGGATTTTGGATAGCAAAAATGAGCGGACTCAGGAAATTGTCAAAGGCGCGCCGAGTATTTTGGACTATTTGGGCGATGAATCGCGATCGCACTTCGAGCAAGTGCAGCAAATGCTGACAAATTTAGGAATTAGCTATCAGTTAAATCCTCGATTAGTGCGCGGTTTAGATTACTATACCTATACTGCGTTTGAAATTATTTCCGACGATTTAGGTGCCCAAGCCACAGTTTGTGGAGGTGGCCGATACGACGGTTTAGTAAAGGAATTGGGCGGACCAGATACGGCCGCAGTCGGTTGGGCAATGGGTATGGAAAGGTTGATTATCCTGCTGCAAAAATTGCAACCATTACCCAAACCAAAGTTAGATTTTTATTTGGTATCCAGGGGTGAAAAAGCCGAACAACAATCGGTATTATTAGCTCAAAAATTGCGGAGTGCTGGGTTTAGCGTCGAAATCGATTTGAGCGGTAGTGCTTTTGGGAAACAGTTTAAAAGAGCTGACAGAAGCGGTGCTGTTGGGTGCTTAGTTTTGGGAGATGCGGAAGCGGAAAACGAGACGGTACAATTGAAGTGGTTGGCGAGTGGTGAACAAAGTGCGATCGACCAATCAGAACTCCTAGCAATGACAGAGGAGCTACAGCAGAAGATTCAAAACCCTTAGAAAAATGGGTTGTTGCCAAGTCTCGATCCCCCTCGCATCCCCCTTAATAAGGGGGACTTTGACGGCACTCTTGTCCCCCCCTTATTAAGGGGGGCTAGGGGGGATCGAGACTTATAGAAAAACAAAAGAAACGGTCAGTTCGACGTTAAGCTGTTACCAGTTGTCTCTGCCTCGTCATTAACATTAATCCCAAAAACCAAGAGATATAATTTAAACATTAAAACATTTAACCTCTGATAAACTATGACTGTAGCAACTAAAAATCCTAAAACCCAACTCACAATCACCTGGCCGCTACTACCAGACGATTTCCAACTACCAGACGACCCCGTGGAAGATGAAAGCCAACCATTGTTAGCCGCAGCTTTACGCCAGCCCCTAACAGAATTTCCCGAATTAATCCAGGATGCTTTAATAGTTTCCAACTTTGCCCTTTGTGCCGGCATAAGTTTCCCAGCATCAACCAGCGGCGAACAGCGGATTATCTGTAAAGCACCAGATTGGATGTACGTCAAACCCGTCAATCCCAAAAATGTGTCTCAAGTGCGGCGCAGTTACACGCCACACACAGAAGGGATAATTCCTCAAATTGTGATGGAATTTCTCTCAGAAACCTATGGAGAAGAATACTCAGTTGAGTTTACCTCGCGGGTGGGAAAGTGGTTTTTTTACGAGCAAGTAATCAAAGTCCCCAGATACGTGATTTTTAGGGCAATCACCGCTCATTTAGAAGTTTATGCTTTAGAATTAGAACGCTACAACTTGCAAAAACCCGATGAAAATGGACGTTATTGGATACCGGGATTAGACTTGTTTTTAGGAATGTGGGAAGGAACCCACGAAGGGAGAACAGGCTGTTGGTTGAGATGGTGGAATTCTGAAGGCGAGTTATTGTTGTGGTCGGAGGAACGAACAGAACAAGAACGTCAACGGGGCGATCGCGAAAAACTCCGCGCCCAAAGGTTGGCCGAAAAACTGCGTCAAGCCGGGATCGAGTTAGATGATGAAGAGTGAAATATCAATTGATTAGTCGAATTCGACTATATTTTGGTATAATTACTATCTTGTGGTGCTGGCATTCAGCCAGCCCTAGTCCTACTGCGAACTAATATGTTAATCGAACGTCTCAAGCCGATCGCCTGGAAAAAAAAAACCCAACTGATTTCATTATTTTCAGGTTGCGGCGGCATGGATTTGCCATTCCATAAAGCCGGATTTGAGGTAGTTTGGGCGATCGACTCCAACAAATACGCCTGCAAAACATTCAGCAGAAATATCGCCAATGTCATCGTCAACGACAGCATAGAAAATATAGACATTACCCAAGTTCCAGATGCAGACATATGTATAGGAGGATTTCCTTGTCAAGACTTTTCCATGATTTGGAAACGTCCAGGACTGGAAGGAACCAGAGGCAATTTATACACATACTTTCTAGATTTTGTCAATAAAAAAAACCCCAAAGCTTTTGTAGCAGAAAATGTCAAAGGCTTATTAAGCGCCAATAATTATCAAGCAATCAAACAAATAATTTCAGACTTTGAAAGTATCGCTCCCGGCTACTTAGTCAAACCCAAACTCTACAACTTTGCAGATTACGGAGTCCCCCAATTTCGCCAAAGAGTATTATTAGTTGGCATTCGGATGGATACAGGATTTAACTTTGTACATCCTCAGCCAAAATACGGTGAAAATCGCAATTACCCTTATCGAACTGCCGGCGAAGCACTCAAAAATGTCGAAAAAGTGAAATATAATCAAGAACATCAGAAAATTCAGCCACGAACCATTGAAATTTTGAGTCGCATCAAACCGGGAGGGAATTTTACTGATATTCCCAAAGATAGTCCCTACTATGTAAAAGGCATGATTAGTCACGTTTATCGGCGAATTCATCCAGATAAACCCTGTGCTACAATTATTGCTGGTGGTGGTGGCGGTACTTGGGGATATCATTATCCCGAACCGCGTTCATTGACAAATAGGGAAAGAGCAAGGTTGCAAAGTTTTCCCGATGATTTTGTTTTTGAAGGTTCTATTACTGAAGTAAGAAGACAAATTGGCAATGCAGTTCCGCCCGATGGAATAGTTGAAGTTGTTGAATCACTGATTCCCTTATTTCAAGAGGATTATCAGAAAGTCGATTTACACAAATTAAATCAAAAATTGCAATTAATGTCAATTAAAGAACGATTAGAACACGCAGAATCAGAGGCTTCTCAACAGCAATTACAATTGACGGTTAATGTTTAGTCAAGTGAGGTGACTTAATGTCCATACCTACCATAACTCCAGAAACGCCCTATGTGGACATATCATTATCAAGAGTTGATAAACAGCAGCAATCAAATCTCAATACTTTTTTTGGCAAAGGGCGCGCGAATAAATCTGGTAAAGTTATCCCAAGAGATTGGTACGAAGTTGAACTTATTGTGGATTCAAAAACAATAAGCCATCCTATCTATCCAAAAGGTAATTTTCTCGCTCATACAGATGATGGTTTAACATTTGATTGCCAAACTCAAGGAGCAAATCACAAAAACTTTAGATCCAAAGATGATTTAAAAATTTTAGGACGTTGGATTAAAGGCTAGAAAAAATTTGAGTTACAGGGTAAAGATGTAACTCTTAATCAAGTTCCTTGGACAAAACATGGGGATGCTGTTGGGTGGCTAACTTCAGATATTTTTGGGCTAAAACAGGCTCGTTCCCGCGAAGCAGAAATAGCGATTGAGGCTGCGTATACTTTCATGCGAGGAGAAAGGCTGGACACTTTTCCTGAATACCTAACAACTACTGAATCTAGAAGGTTTAGAAAAGAAAGCACCTTTAATCGCTCGTGCGGTAAAAATAGCTTAATTAGTTAAATATAGTTTTACAATTCAAGAGCCAGGTCAATTTCTTGAACTAATTCTAAAGGGAAGAATGGCTTATAAATAGTCTTTATTACACCCAGCTTAGGAAACAGATAGCTTTCGGGTAAGTGGGTTTTTGCGGTTAATAGTACCACAGGAATGAATACGGTTATGGGATTGGATCGCAGGTATTCTAAAAAAGTCAAACCATCCATTTGAGGCATCATCATATCTAAAACGATCGCATCGGGAAGTTCCGTACTGGCTTGATGCAAAGCATCCTCTCCTGATGAGGCAGTTAAAACTTCCCAACCTCCGAATTTTTGCAAGCAAAAAGCCACAACTTCCCGGATAGACTCGTCATCATCTACAACTAAAATGCGTTTGGTAGTTGGATTGATAGTTTCCGAGTGATTGTTCTGGATAACTTGATTTGAACAGAGCATATTGATCATAGGTTTCCTCACTTTGAGTGTCAGATGGTCAACTCGATCGCCGACAGTTTCAGATTAGACAAAGAAAATGGAGAAAATATGAATTAATGCCCTGATTATGTCAAGAGATATGAAGTAATCTGAGTTTGGTGAACCTTGAGTGAGGTCGATCGCCCTTTGAACCCAAATTTTCATTCCTAAAACCTTTTTCCTTCAGCTATACTATCAGGCACACCTACCGCAGAAATCCCGGCGATCGCCCTTAAATTCTGACACCGAATCAAAGCATTAAAATCCAAGCCAGAACCTTCTATTTGCGCTACAGCCTCGATCGCCGATAGTAAATGTCTGGCGGCCTCTTCTTCGCTGTAACCGCGCCGGAGAGCTACTTTAATCGCCGCTTCGTCAGCCTCTAACTCTACTTGGGAACTCCGGTTGTCCCGCCAAATTCGAGTTACAGCAAGTCCCGTCAAACCGCCGGCGATCGCAGTGCCGATCGCATCTCCCTGCAATAATTCTACCACTGTTCCGACAACTCCCGCCAGAGCTGCCCCTTGATAAATATCCACTTTAAACCACTGAACATTTCCCAGAAAACTGACATTTCGTAATATTAGTAAATCTCGCTGTGGCTTAGACAACAACTTCCACAGGTCAAAATTAATATAAATTGGTCGAACGCGATTCCAAGGTAAAGGAAACTGACACTCTATTACCTTTGATTGCTGTGGCTTATTAATGATTTTACACATCATGCGGCCAGAAGCTGGCATCACATCTAACAGGCGGCGAATTTCTGGTTCGGGATTCATAATTGAAGGAAGAAGGAAGAGGGAAGAAGGAAGAAGGAAGAGGGAAGAAGGAAGAGGGAAGAAGGAAGAGGGAAGAAGAACCCCCCCCTGCCCCCCCCTAGGGGGGAAATTCAGGAAGAAGTCACCCCCCCTAGGGGGGAAAGTCAGGAATCAGGAAGAAAGAGATGGGGGAGATGGCCTTGATATCAATTCCTCTCTTCATCGGAATTATTAATTTCTCTCTGTGTTCTCTGTGTTCTAGTAAGGTTAAATCACCTGACGATGCAACGGTTACTATATTAAGGGTTTTTCTTGGAGTCGGGAGAGGGAGATTTTTGAGCTTTGGGAGTTGCTTTTTCGCTCTTGGGCGAAGGCTTTGGGTTGGCAATTTTTGGGGCCACTGAGGGCTTGGAAGTTGCCGCTGGTTTCGAGGAAGCAGGTGCTGTCAATGGTGCAGCAGTAGGTGTTTTAGTACCTAAAATGCTGGCATCTCCTGTGTCAAATAAGCCAGCGATGCAAGCAATCATCATGGTGGCTAAAGTTCCGACAAATAATGCTTTCCAACCAAGTTCGGAAATGTCTTTGCGCCTGGAGGGAATTAGGGCGATTGTACCACCGACAAATATGCCGACAGAGGCGAGGTGGGCGAAGCCGGAAAGGGCGTAACTGACAATCAATACTGTGCGATCGCTCACCAGTCCTTTCCCAGCCACTTCTGCTAAAGTTTGATAAGGTGGAATGGCTGTTTCCAAAAGTCGGCGGCCGATAATTATAGATGCTTGCCAAGAATCCTCAAGGGGAACTCCGGTTAACAGCGTCAGGGGATAAAATAAGAATCCCATGATGTTGGCCAAGGTTACTATTTTAAAAAAGCCACCAATCGGGTTTGGCAAGATAGCCAGCCAGCCAAAGAATTGATTGACTAAGGAAACTAAACCTAAGATTAATATTAAAACAGCGGCGATCGCCACTGCCATCTTTACCCCATCCAAGGCACCGATGATGGCCGCATCCAAAGGGCTAACTCGTTCGATTGGTTCTCCGCCAACGGTCTCTTGTTGTGAAATTGCGCCGTCTAAGTCATCAATTTCTTCTCCCACAAATTCTCGACCTTGAGGTTTTGAGTTTTCCTGGGGAATACCACCCATTGTCAGGGGCACTTCGGTTTCCGGGACTAATATTTTGGAGAGGACAAAACAAGCTGGAATCGCAATAATTGAAGCTGAAACTAAATGTCCTAAAATATTTGGAAAAACTGGCTTGAGGAAACTGACGTAAATTGCTAATGTTGACGAAGCAGCAGTCCCAAAACAGCAAGATAGGATGGCACAAAGTTCCGATCGAGTCATTTTCGGCAAGTAAGGCTTGACCACAATTGCTGCTTCAATGCCTACGAAAATATTGGCAGCACCGCTGAGTGCTTCTGCGCCACTCAAACGCATGGTCATATAAAAAATTTTGGCAAAAATTTCGGTAATAATTTGAATAACACCGATGTTATAAAGCAAAGCCATCAGACCTGAAAAAAACACCACTGTTGGCAAAGCTCGAAAGGCGAAAATATATCCTAAATTAACGGGAGGTTCTTGGCCTGGTATGGGTACAATGTTTTTGCCGAATACAAATCTCGCCCCGGCATCAGCAGCGGTAAATACGCCATCAAGTAAGCTAGTAAACCACTCTAGGGCGATACGAGTTGGGGGAAATAGGAACACTAAAAACCCCAACAGTAATTGCAGCCCAATACCCCAGATGATGACCCGCCACGGTATATACTGAGGTTTGCGGTTTTCGGAAAACATCCAGGCGATCGCGCATAAGCCAAAAATGCCCAGAAACGAGATAAAGTTGTAAATAGACATGACCCTAGTCCTTGAAATATCTGAGAATATCGGCTGATGCCTTATATCAAATCAGTTATACTCTTCATTTGAGGGCAAATGTCAAAAAAATTAACTGTACGAGTTCTGCGGAGCTTTCGCAACCCTTGATTTGCCTTAATTACCAGCAGTTTAATCTAAACTCGAACACATGGAAGCTTTTGCTCCAATTCCTCCCGAATGGACTGCGACAGCAGTTCACGCTCATCAATTCTGCTGTCCGAAATGCGGTGCTAGCTGCACGGAGGCGCAGGAGGTATGGATTAATCGTCGATCGCCAGTATACACCGAATTCAACCGTCGCAAGTGGCAGGAATTTTATCGCTGTCAGTGCGATGGTGTCTGGTGGGCTTGGAGTAACGATCGCCCTCCTTCGGAGCTTGTGCGTCGCGATGAGATCACCACTGACGACTCAGATGATTTCTGAAAGTTCAAGTAATAGTAGTTTTCTCTAGGTGGAAATCAAGTGCACAGGAGTAGGGACTTAGGTTTGGTCTAAGTCCCTACCGGAAATTTGTAGTTTACTCAACAGACAAAGGGTATCTGGATGAATATATATATTAATTAATACAGTACATCAAGCACTCCCTGGACTACCCCGGTCATCACTCTTTCGATGAGGATTAATTGATGTTCGTCGATGGATTCATCTAAAAGCATTAACTTAATCCGCTGTCTGTCAGCACGAGTCAGTTCCCCGTCCGCAAATATTTGATCGACTATTTCTTCTGTTAAAAATGGGGAATCTTGAGTTTGTCAAGACACTAACTTTATAGAATGGGGAATGGGGAATGGGGAATAGGGGAATAGTTAAATTGGAATTTGAGCGGTGGGTTTTATGCGGAGGGTGGATATAAATTTCGCATAGGCGAAGCATGACCGCAGACAATTTATTAGCAATCGCCAGAGATTTACGGAGGTCATGCTAGAGCATCGTAAATTCTGAGTTCGGAGGCACGGTGATTAATACAGGACAATTATCGGCTCCTAGTGGTCAAATTACTGTGGCAGCTGTGCCGGGAAGCAATGCTGTTCGGATTAGTCAAGCAGGCAATTTATTAAGTTTAGAAATTACTCCGGCTTTAGAGTCAGAAAATAACCCGATCGCCCCGGTAGCTTTGCCACAGTTGCTGACAGGGCCAGGTGTCATGTCAGCCACAGGTTTAACGACTAATGCAGAAGGTCAATTGGTGCTCACAGGCGGCACAACAGTGGGGGTAAATGGCGCAAGTACGATCGTCTCCGGTTCAGTCAATGTGTTTGCGCCTGCTGGCACCAGAGGCGGCAGTGTCAATATTTTAGGGGAAAAAGTAGGCTTGTTCGGTGCGACTATCAATGCTTCCGGCATCGAGGGTGGAGGTGTGGTGCGTGTGGGAGGCGGCGTCCAGGGGCAAGCACCCATACCCAATGCCTTGGTAACATACGTTAGTCCTGATTCTACCCTCGAACTAAACGCGATCGACCGTGGTAATGGTGGCCTAGCGGTAATTTGGGCCGACAACATCACTCGCTTCTTTGGCAATATTACTGCCCGTGGCGGTAGTGTCGGCGGTAACGGTGGAGAAGTGGAAGTTTCCGGCAAAAGTTCTTTGATTTTCCAAGGAGAGGTCGATACCCGCGCGCCTAACGGTGCGATCGGCACCCCGTCAGCTCGATCCGGCAAATATTACCATCGTCAACGGTAAGGGCGAAACCAGCGCGCCATCGATGGGCGGGGAACTCGACACCGCCACAGAATCGAGTTCAACCACCATCTCCGAAGTGCAGTTAGAACAGATGAGTGCCGGCAGCAATGTGGTTCTAGAGGCAACCAACAATATCATCCTCCAAGACTTGGCGGACAACAGACTGGGACTCCAAGCAAGAACGGGAGACAGCGTGACATTTAATGCAGGTGGAGTGTTTTTTGTCAATGACCCCAAGGATTCGATCGAGACTCAAGGCGGTAACATCAATATTTTTGCTAGCAGCATCTCTGTGGGTGGACTCAATGCTAAGGGCGGCAATATCGCTCTCACCGCTAGCGGCATTGATTTGAGAGGCGATCGCGGTTCCGTCAGCAGTGCGGGGGGAACAATTCGCTTGCAACCCGATGACGATCGAGCAATTCGGATCGGCGGTACCGGTGATATTTTGGGCATTTTGGACTTGACGGCAGGGGATATCGGTAATATTCAATTGGGTTTCATCAACGCTCAAAGCGGTAGCGCAGGGAGTGGTGGCAATGTTGATATCACTACCAAGGGTTTGTTTCGATCGAACAATGTGTTTAATGATATTTCAGGCAATAATTCCAGTATTTCTACTGCCGGAGGTGGGAATCGCGGGGCGATCGTGATTCGACATTCCGGTGGTAGCGATCGACCTTTTGTGATTGGTAGCGATGGGGAAAATGGTACGCGGGGAAGCATTAATGCTGGTTTGAAGATAAAGCCCCATTACCTGCGGTGCCTGTGGAGTTGGAGTCCATCGTGCCACCCGATCGAGGACAATCTTTTTTGAATCAAGATTTTACTCTACGTAATTTGCAATCTCAGCGACAAAATCGACCTTTTGGGATAATTCACTTAGCAACTCACAGCGAATTTTTGCCGGGGGAACCAAAAAATTCTTACATTCAGTTATGGGATACTAAGTTGCGCATCAATCAAATGCGACAGTTGCGGTGGAATGAACCGGCGGTAAATTTGTTAGTTTTGAGCGCCTGTAGTACGGCTTTGGGCGATGAAGAGGCGGAGTTGGGGTTTGCGGGTTTGGCGGTGGCTAGTGGTGCTAAATCGGCGTTGGCGAGTTTGTGGGAAGTCAGCGATGATGGGACTTTGGGGCTGATGACGGAGTTTTATCGACAGTTGCGGCTACCCAGAAGTGGGGGTAATTTGATTACGAAAGCTGATGCTTTGCGACGGGCGCAATTGGAGATGTTGCGGGGGCGGGTGCGGATTCAAGATGGGATGTTGCGGGCGATCGCCCATAATGAAGCGATCGCTTTGCCGCCCGACATTGCTATGCGGGGCGATCGACTGCTTTCTCATCCTTATTTTTGGGCTGCTTTTACCCTGATTGGCAACCCTTGGTAATGGAGGGGATTTGATAGGACTAACATCTGCTATCTCAATCCTTGCAGGAGTCGTAAATATTTTTACCCCACCCCAACCCGGACCTTATATAAAATCCTCTCTTCATCGTCCTGTATTAAACTCTCTCTTCTCTTCCTTCGCGTCATGAGCGCCTTCGTGGTTAAATCATTCCGATACAACCGGAATTGATATTACTAAGGTCCGGGAGTAAGAAATTCACCAATGATTTAGGATTGCTATATATCAAGTCGGAGCTCGCAGTCGCAGTATTCTGAGTAGAGTATTGAATTGGTCCGGTAAAGGTGCGATCGCCTCAATTAATTCTCCTGAGATGGGATGCTGCAATTGCAGCCGCCATGCGTGGAGGGCTTGTCCGGTTAAATTCACCCCTATAGAACGGTTAGAACTGTACATCGGATCGCCGATAATCGGATGTTTGATCTCGGCTGTATGGACGCGAATTTGATGGGTGCGACCTGTTTCTAATTGATAGTGAATTAGACTATAGTTACCAATTCTTTCTTTGATTTGCCAGTGAGTAATTGCGGGGCGACCGCCTTTGTCTACGGGTACTACACCCATTTTTTTGCGGTCTGTGGGATGCCGACCGATTGGTAAGTCGATCGTACCTGTTTCGGCGTTAGGAATGCCATAAACTATGCCTAGATATTCGCGGCGGGCGGTTTTGGTTTTGAGTTGGGCTTGCAGGTGTTGGTGGGCGATGTCAGTTTTGGCGATCGCGATCGCCCCTGTGGTATCTTTGTCCAATCTGTGCACAATTCCAGGCCTTTGAACTCCACCGATTGCTGCTAGGGGACAGTGGGCTAGTAGGGCATTTACTAAGGTGCCATCTGGATGTCCGGCGGCGGGATGGACGACTAATCCGGCTGGTTTGTTGATGATAATTAAGCTGTCGTCTTCGTAGAGAATATCGAGGGGAATTGATTCGGGTTGTAAGGAAGTGGGCTGGGTATCCGGTAAAGTGAGGTGAATGCGATCGCCTGTTTTTACTGATATTTTTTTCGATGTGCAAGTTTCGTCATTGACTTTGACGTTCCCTTGTGATATGAGGCTTTGGATGCGCGATCGGGATAAATCTGGGACCTGGTTTGCCAGCCAAATATCTAATCGTTGAGTAACATTATTTTGATTCAATTCCCCTATATTTTCAACTATATACATTTGTGCTGTGTCTATTTCTATCATTTAGTTTGTTTCGTATTTCTTAGTCCGCGGAGGCGGACTTTGTTTGTGTAGAAGCGGTTTCAACCGCCGAACGATCAAGAGAGGTGGCAAACCCGGATTTGGTATCACAATCTGGTATGCTTCAACTACGCACTTCAACTACGCACTTCAACTACGCACTTCAACTACGCACTTCAACTACGCACTTCAACTACGCACTTCAACTACGCACTTCGACTACGCACTTCAACTACGCACTTCAACTACGCACTTCGACTACGCACTTCAACTACGCACTTCAACTACGCACTTCGACTACGCACTTCGACTACGCACTTCAACTACGCACTTCGACTACGCACTTCGACTACGCTCAGTGAGCAAAATCACCGACAATTATCGCAGTGCCCGCACCGCATAGATTTCGCCTCATTTGCAAACCCAAAAGCTTGCAGCAAAAATTGCCACCTACATTCCTTGTGTTTCAAATATTTTACCATTTCCTCAGCCGCGGTAAAATTTGATTTGTCGCCTTTTTGCTGTGCCGATTTATCGATAACATAATTAAAAGGATTTTCCCATTTTAATTGTCCGCTACTGTGGAGAATCGAAAGGGCGATCGCACTTTCGGGAAATTCGCGCGAAACTGCATCTACATTACCTTGAACGGGCAGGTTTTTAGCTAACTGCTGTGCTTCTCGATATTGCGATCGCAATTTATCCTCAAAAAACTCCTTTCTTTGTTTATCTTCGGGGTATAACCAGCCCGTCGGTTCGCTAATTAACGTCAGGGCGATCGCCGATTTGCCGTCCCGTCCGCCTCTACCAATTTCTTGAATGTATTCTGATAATAGCAAAGGTGCTTGAAAATGGACAACCCACCGGACATCTGGCTTGTTAATTCCCATCCCAAATGCTGACGTACACACCACAAATTTAAGCTCATTGTTCAGCCAATCTTTTTCTATTTTTCGCCGTTCTTCTGCACTTAAACCTGCATGATATGCTGCCGTTTCATAGCCTTGTTCTTCCAGCAAATCTGCTAATTTTTCGCTATCTTTTCTAGTGCGAACATACACTAAACCTGCTTGTTTTGGTCTAGCTTTAATAAAATTTAATAACTGCTGTTTGCGTCCCCTCGGTGTCCAAACTGTTTGCACTTGCAGGTGTAAGTTAGAACGATAGGGATTTAGCAGAAATGCTTCCGGCTTTTGTAGTTGCAAGACATTTTTGATGATTTTTTGTGCTGCTGGGTTGGCGGTAGCGGTGAAAGCGGCGATCGCAATTTTACTTCCTTCCGGCTTAGTTTGCAATAAAGCCGATCGCACAGTACCCAAACGCCGATAAGCTGGTCGAAATGTCTCGCCCCACTGGACTAAACAGTGAGCTTCATCTAATATTAAACCATTGATTTGTATGTGTGGCTGACTGATGATTTCCCAGACTGATTTGCTGAGCAAGGTTTCGGGAGATAGGTACAGCAATCTCAATTTATTTTGTTGCAGAGATTGCATAGTTTGCCTCTGCTGATGTCTTGGCAATTGACTGTGGATGAGGGCGGCGGGGAGATGGCGATCGCGCAATTCTTGCACTTGATTTTCCATCAGCGCTACCAGCGGCGACACTACGAGAGTTAAGCCTGTTTGTAACAAAGCTGGCAGTTGAAAACAGATAGATTTTCCACCACCTGTGGGCATAATTATTAGTGTATCTTTTCCGGTTAATAAACTGGTGACAATTTCTGCTTGGGGTGGTCGAAAATCTGCATACCCCCAAATTTTTTGGAAAGCGGCGCGGGCTTGATTTAATAATGTTAATTCTGGTTGGTATTTCATTTAATCTAGTTCCCAAAACAGAAGTATCAATGATAACAGATAGGCAAACATCCTGAGTCAAATTATGGATAATGCGATATTTTTGAGCGATCGTACAAGAATTACGCGCTTCGACAAAAGAAACCAGGTTTGTTAGCTAATCGGCCGGTGACAACGAAATATTGTCCCAAAAACCTGGTTTCTGACCACCCGCGCGTAAGTCTTGTCCAAAATCTAAAATCCCCTAAGAATCCTCACCGTCTCGGCGTCCGAGTTCGTAAACTGCGCCTCCAATACAGGCGATCGTACCCATAGATACGGCCCAACCTGTACCGAGAGACAATTCTACGCCCCAATTGCAAAATCCCCCGACAATTAAAAAAGGCACAATACTCAACAGCGAAGCGTAAAAGGCATTTTGAGCTTCTCTACTTTGGCGAGTCTTCTCAAACTCCGTTTCCGAAGTATAAAGGGATCTTTCGGCAAAATTCATCCAGCGGTTGAGTTGCAGAATCACCCATGCTGTCAGGGGTGATAGACCCCAATACAGGGCCAAAGACCATAATGACGCACCGGCGATCGCAGTTGCGTCTATGGCAAAACTAAAGGGAAAAATTTCAGTAAGCATTGCTGGGTGTCAACTGTAAATATGAGATTTTAGAGTTAATCCAAAATCCCCGGACAACTATAGTGTCAAACAAAGAGTCGATCGAATTCAACCGTAGCAGGAATTCTCCACCAAAATTGTGGTTGCGCCGCCGCCGGCATTTAGCCGGAAGCCTTGACACCGGTTCTGCATGAAGTAAGATACACGTTGTTGATAAACTGATTCGCCAAGCCGATAGAGATCACACGCTATGTGGCAGCGAATTGACAACATAGACAACGTACACTCGCCCATAAATTCTTACTTTGAGCCGTGAAAAAAATCCTGCAAGACTCTAGAGGCCCGCTGACAGTACAACGCTTTTTTCGTCTCAGACAGATGCTGCTGCTGGTACTTTCGATCGGCATTGTTTTGATTAGCCCTTATTTACAGCAGCAGTTGGTCAAAGCTCAGTCAGCTTTACCGAGCAAAGTAGCCACAGGTAATTTGTGGCAAGAAGCTTCTTTTCCTGTGGAGAAATTTCAAGACTACACTTCTCCCTTCGGTCCCCGCGGCGGCGATTTTCATTACGGTTTGGACATGGCAGCCCCTGAAGGCAGTTATATTCGCAATTGGTGGGGTGGTCAAATTGCGGAAGTTTGGGAAGATGGTAGGTGTGGTACTGGTATTGTGGTGCGATCGGGCAATTGGGAACATATCTATTGTCACCTCAGAGGCCGGGTAGAAACTGCTAACGGTGGACGTTATTATACCGATCGCGAAGGCTTACAAATTTGGCAAGGTCAAACAGTGCCGGCCGGTGCACGAATTGCCAGAGTTGGGATGACTGGGCGGACGTCTGGCCCTCACCTGCACTGGGGATTGAAGTACGATGGCCGCTGGGTAGATCCGGCTTTGGTACTCCGGGAAATGTATGCACAACAGTCTTAAATTAGTCATTAGTCATTAGTTAGTAGTCATTAGTTAGTAGTCATTAGTTAGTAGTCATTAGTTAGTAGTCATTAGTTAGTAGTCATTAGTTAGTAGTCATTAGTTAGTTAACAAATAACAAATAACAAATAACAAATAACAAATAACAAATAACTAACAACTGACCAATGACCAATGACCAATGACTTTTTATCTCGGTGCCAATTGTTTTTTCGGTGACTGGGTGTATTTATTCACAATTTGGCGGAATTCATCGCCGTCAATGGTTTCTAAATCCAACAGTTTTTCCACAAGTTTGTCTACCAAAGGACGGTTTTCGCTGATAATCCGGCGGGCTTCTGCGTAGCAGTGAAAAGCAATCGTCCGAATTTGTTGATCGATTTTGTCTGCCATTTCTTCAGAATACTGCGATCGCGAACTCCACTCTCCGCCCAAAAATACCTGATTGCTGGGACTTTCCAAGGCCACAGGCCCCAAATCCGACATTCCATAAAGCGTTACCATCTCTCTGGCGAGATTGCTAACTGTTCGGATATCGCTACCGGCACCGGTGTCGATTTCGTCGTCGCCGTAGATTTCGGCTTCCGCAGCCCGTCCCCCCAAAGCTACTGTAATCCGGTTTAACAGAAGCGATCGACTCCTCAAACCTTCACTATCGACCATTTCATCATCTAGGGTAAAGCTAGTAAAGCCTTCAATGCCACCGGAACGGGGAATGATTGTCACCTTTTCTACCGGGTCAGCATTTTTGAGCATGGTGGCTACTAGGGCGTGTCCGACTTCGTGGTATGCTGTCATCCACTTTTTCTTGCTGTCGAGTAGGGGATTGAGAGTCAGACCGATCGTAATTCGGTCGATCGCGTCGTTAATTTCTAAATTAGCGATCGTATCTTTGCGCCGTCTGGCTGTGAGAATTGCCGCTTCGTTGAGCAAATTGGCTAAGTCGGCGCCGGAAAAGCCGGGAGTACGACGGGCGATCGTTTCTAGCGTCACTTCTGGGTCAAGTTTTTTGTTGCGGGCGTGAACTTGCAAAATCCCCAAGCGCCCTTTGTAGCTTGGTAAATCTACCGTTACTTGGCGATCGAACCTACCTGGCCGCAACAAGGCAGTATCGAGGACATCCGGGCGGTTGGTAGCGGCAATGATAATCACGCCACTGTTACCCTCAAAGCCGTCCATTTCTGTCAGCAACTGATTGAGAGTTTGTTCCCGTTCGTCGTTGCCGCCACCTATGCCCGCCCCCCGTTGCCTGCCTACGGCATCTATTTCGTCGATGAAGACGATGCAAGGGGAATTTTCTTTAGCTTTGCGGAACAAGTCGCGGACGCGGGAGGCGCCAACACCCACGAACATTTCGACAAATTCGGAACCGGAAATCGAAAAGAAGGGAACCCCTGCTTCCCCGGCGATGGCTTTGGCCAACATGGTTTTACCTGTTCCGGGAGGCCCGATTAACAAAACTCCTCTGGGAATTTTGGCACCGATGGCGTTGAATCGTTCGGGTTTTTTGAGGAATGTGACGACTTCTTGAAGTTCTTCCTTGGCTTCTTCGATGCCTGCTACGTCGTCGAACATCACGCCGGTTTTGGCTTCCATTTGGAAACGGGCTCTGGATTTGCCGAAGTTCATGGCATTTCCTTGGGATTGGGTCGATCGACGCAGGATTGCCATCAGCACTGCTAGCACTGCGAAAATTACTAACAAGTTTATGACTAAACTGACGGCGGCAGTGTTATCTGCGGTTTGTTTGACTTCAAAGTCGATTTTTTTGGCGCGGATTTGCGAGTAAAGTTCCCGGTTGTTGTAGTCGAACAGGGTAACAACTTGGGCTGTATCCGTTGGTTTTTGGTCTTTTAGTTTAACTTTGGCCGTTCTTTGGATTTCATCTATTTCGATTTTGCTGACTTGTCCTTTGTCTATGCTATCGATCAGTTTGCTGTAACTCATGGTGTTTGGCGTGGTATCGGCAAACACCGGTGTCGAGAGCAATATTCCTTGAGAAAGCACCAAACTGCCCAGGATGCGCCAAAGATGCCGTCCAGGAATTGATGTTTTAGGACTCTGCCTCGACTTGTCTTGTTTGGCGGCTAGATGCCCCAGCCATGCGTGTTTCCAAGAATTTTTCATATTGCTTTGCCCAAAGTTGAAGACTACCAAGGTTGAAGACTGCCAAGATTGGCTGCTCTTCGTTTGCTGCGTTTATCTATTTTAACAAGAGGGCGGGGTCCCCATCACTGGTTGTGCAACCTTCTGTTGACAATCAAGCATCCAGCTTGTTAAATTAATCATACTCATAATGAGTACGTTTTATTTAGCTCTTAACCTAATTATGGTAAAAATAGTTGGAATTGGCGGAAGTTTGCGGGCTGGTTCTTACAGCCAGATGGCGCTGTATATAGCAGCACAGCGGGCGCAGGCCCTGGGCGCGGAGGTGGAAGTATGGGATTTGCGATCGCTCAATCTGCCTTTTTGCACTGGAGAGAATGATTATCACAACTACCCCGATGTGGCAAAAATACAGAATTCAGTTAAGGCGGCCGACGGTTTAATTTTGGCAACACCGGAGTACCACGGCAGCCTCAGCGGTGTATTGAAGAATGCCCTGGATTTAATGAGTTTTGAGCATTTAGATGGAAAAGTGGTGGGTTCGATCGCCGTTTTGGGAGGGCAAGTTAACAGCAATGCGCTGAATGATTTGCGGGTGATTTTGAGATGGGTTCACGCTTGGGTGATTCCTGAACAAATTGCGATCGGACAAGCTTGGAAAGCCTTTAGTCCAGAGGGTAAATTGTTGGATGAAAAGTTGGATGAAAGGTTCGACCAATTTGCTCGCAGCTTAGTAGAAAATACCCAGAAATTGCGAGGAGTTCAGTAGTAATATCAATTTCTCTCTTCATCATCCTGTATTCATTTCTCTGTGTTCTCTGTGTTCTAGTAAGGTTAAATCATGACTATGCAACGGTCAACGATATAACGATATAATGTGCTGGCTGTCGTCAGGGATTAATTGTTATGAGCTAAAATGGCATATCGATCGCCTCTCCGAAGGGATAGGGTTCATCCATCACCATCCTGCCGGGTTTTGACTCATATTTGTCAATCCATTTTTTGGCTAATTCCAAAGCTTCCTCCTCAGTTTTGGCATTTTGGACAGCGACGTGCCGATTGCCGCGGCTATCCCAAACCTCGACGTAGAATACTTTCTGAGACTGAATAATCCAACCTTTATAAGTGTCTGCTGGTTCCATAGTGACGATCCTAAAACAATCGGGTAGGGCGTTCAATTGCTGAGCTAATTCTCAATATTGCCATCGATAAAATGACTTTTCAGGGGGTTTGTATAGTATTTTTGGAAAAAAGGCACTTTTACCCTGAACCTCATGATCGGAATTTTCAAGAAATTCTTGAGTTGGAAAAAACATTTCCCACCTTTGGCTGGGGCGATCGCGATCGCCCTGATCCTATCCCAGATGGCTGTCTTGCCGGCATTGGCGACTGGTGTCTACGAAATGCCGATGTTGTCGGCTGGCGATCGTACTTGGGTATTCGACAAAGGCGATGTACTCAGCCGCAACAGCGAAAGCACGATTAGCAACGTGCTCGACAACTTGGAACAACAAACAGGGAAACAAATCCGGTTTGTTACCATCCACCGCTTAGACTACGGCGAAACTACAGCCACTTTCACCAAGCAACTATTTGAACAGTGGTTTCCCGCCACAGATGACCAGACTAATCAAATTTTACTCGTTCTCGACACTGTTACCAACACTGCGGCAATTCGCACGGGGGAAGGGGTGAAATCCCTGCTAACCGATGAAATTGCCCAGAGTGTGGCTGGGGAAACCGTGCAAGTGCCGCTGCGGGAGGGTAACAAATACAATGAGGCATTGACTGATGCCAGTTCCCGCATTGCTACTGTTTTGTCCGGTGAACCCGATCCGGGCGCGCCTGAAGTTGTGGACAACATTCAAGTCGAAGGCACCTTTAAGAAAGCTGAAGAAACAGACCAAGGTAATGCCACAGTTATTGTGGTGGTGCTGTTGGTGTTGGCGACAGTGATTCCGATGGTGACTTATTTCTGGTATCAAGGTTTTTCATGATCGGATACTGCTAAATCTGATCGGTTGCCATTTTGTGAATAAATTATGGCACTGTCGCACTAATCTTGAACGTATTCTCGATCGCTCAATAGGGCCATTTCTGCCCGTACAAATTCCCGTCCCAAATAAGCCGCGTGATCTAACATTGTCACAGGATTGGGGCGGGTTTCTTCCAGGATTTTGACGCAAAGTTCTTTGGCGGTTCTGCCGGTAAAAAGTGTAGACTGAGTGCGTTCTACTTTGCCGCGGGCGGGGATGGGTTTACCGGTTTCGGGATCGACGGCGAGGCCTCTGTCGTCGATGATGTTGGTGAAATGTTTCGCACAAATTAGGCTGGTTGTGCGATCGAGATAGATGATGAAGTAACCGCCTGGATCGAGGTCGATGTGGCGTTTGGATAGGTTGTCATCGATGGCGGTGAGGTTTTCCAAGGTTTGACTCATGGTTGGTGAAAGGAAGTAGATAATGGCTGTAATTTTTCCTGCTATTTCTAGTTTAGTCGGCTGCGGGACAAGTTTGGGAGTTTTTGGGCGATCGACTTTCTACGCGATATCTGTAGGGACTTACGCTTTGCCCTGTCCGGCGCTGGGTTTTTGTTCTAATTAGTATTATGAACCGCAGAGAGCGCAGAGAACGCAGAGTGGAAGAAGAGAGAAAAACAAAATGTGTTATTATGGGATTGATTAAGATTTTGTATTAAATTATAGATGAAATTTATAGATTTATTTTCGGGGATAGGAGGTTTTAGACAAGGTTTTGAGAAAGCTGGATTTGAATGTGTTTTTTCCTGCGAAATCAACAACAAATGCCGAGAAGTTTACACAAATAATTTCGGCGAAGTTCCTTTTGCAGACATCAGCAACATCAATCCCGCCGATTTAGCAGACTTTGATGTTTTAGTCGCGGGGTTTCCCTGTCAACCTTTTAGTATCTGTGGCAAAAAGCTGGGTTTTGAAGATACTAGAGGCACGCTATTTTTCGAGATTTGTAAAATTATTAAAGTCAAACAACCTCAAGTAGTTGTTCTGGAAAACGTCAAGCACTTAATCCATCACGGCAAGGGAAACACACTAAAAGTAATTATTGCCACTCTGAGAGAGTTGGGGTACAGCGTAAATTATCAAATTCTGAATGCTAAAGACTTTGGCATTGCTCAACATCGCGAAAGAATATTCATTATGGCGACTAAGGGTAAAGAATTCAATTTTTCTCGAATTAAAACTAAGTTTCCTCCCAAACTCAGGGATTTTCTTGACGACACAGGAGATTTTGAAATATTGGATAAATCGGAGTATACTTTAATTGAATATCCCAGAAAGCAAGATTCAGGACTTTTATTTGTAGGTTACAGAAATAAGGGTACTTGGAAAACTGGCGTCAGGCCAAATACAGAACATTTATCGAGGGTTCACCGACAGCCTAATCGTATTTATTCGGTAGATGGGGTGCATCCGACAATTCCTTCCCAAGAAACATCGGGCAGGTTTTTTGTCTATTTTCCCGATCGAGATATGGTGAGAAAGTTGACGCTGAAGGAATGTTATCGTTTGATGGGTTTTCCTGAAGATTTTAAGAGTTATCCGAGTGCGGGAGAAAGTTACAAGCAAATTGGGAATTCGGTTTGCGTGCCCGTGGTGGAGGCGATCGCCCAAGCAATACTCGATGGTTGAAACCGCCGAGTATTATCAGGGGGTTTTAACCCGGATTTAACCTCAAAACTTGCTCAGCTATGTTTGCGAAGGTGTCCATACAATTCTCGATCGCTCTGCTAACAAATCAGCCAATCTTTCAGCCCTATCTCGATCATCTTTCACATAAGGTAAACCGACTATCTGAGCATGGGAGTCAGAGTCAGGTATTGCGTCTAAACCTAATTCACGAATTTGTCCTACTTGGATACTAGCAACTCCGTAACAATTTTGGAATTTTGCCGCACATTGTTCCGGTGAACAAACACTGGCAATTGTTACCGATAAACCCGGTTCATTGGGGCGAAGTAAATAAGCGGAAGATACAACTAAATTATTTGCTTCGTCAATCCATTGTCTGCGAAGTAAAGCTCTATAGACAATAGCACTTTCAGGTAAAGGCTCGAATTCATAGTTTGTAGTCATAAATATTTATTCATAAAGATGTCATTCGCAGAATAAATAGGATGAATTTTATCCACGAATAATCAAAATTATAGCACTTCTTTAGGACTACATCTGAGTGACTCCTATAAAATTTATCAGTTATACCTTGTTAAACCACTGTAGCCAATGAACTAACGTTGACGCGGAAATGACATCTTCGGATTTATATTCCTGATTCTTTTGATGATAAATGTAAGCTTTTTCCTCGGCATTAGATGGGCAAAACAACCTAACTCTACAATCAGCATTTAGATGTTGCCAAGCAAGTCTGATACTACCTTGGTCATCAGTACCAGTAGAGCATTTAGGAAAACTGTTGCCCATGGTATCATAGGCCTCAACCACCAATTTCATCGCTGTCCTGAAAGCATACTCAGTTGGTCTCAAAATTCCGTACTCATCCTCTTCTTCTAAGTCTAAAAGTTCGATCAGACGTTCAACGGTGATGCGGAAATTTGATAATCCCTTAGTGTTACTGCTATCAGTAATCTGTTCCTTCGCTATAGTCATAAGATTAAATTCCTTTTAGCCGATCGCCAATTTGATTCTAACACAGCCTCTCCCAGCCTGACTGACGGGGAAAATCCCAAATCGATTGACTTACCGCAAAACTCCTGTAAAATAGTCATAAAATTTTATACACTAATAAAAATTAGAGGGGTCGCAATTTGAACTTCTCCCGTAAAGATGTATCGGTAAGTACGAACCCACTGTCACTGACAGTGACAGACTTCGATCGAGATGGCAAACCCGACTTAGTTGTACCGAATTTAGGCAGCAATAGCATCTCATTGTTCGCTAATGCTGGCTCTGGAAACTTTGATTTCAAACTGGACAAAAATGTGGGAATCGCACCCACTATAGTTTTAGCAGCCGATTTTATTAATGGAGATAATAGACCAGAACTCTTGGTAGCAAATAGCGGAGATAGTAGCATATCATTACTATTAAATAGCAAATTAGGATTCATTAATTTTCCGACCTTTAGCTTTGGTAATCTGCCTTTTCCTGACGCGGCGATCGCGGCGGATTTTGATGGGGATAGTAAACTAGATTTTGCTGTCGTCAATGGGAAGCAAAATGTGGCTGTTTTGATGCTAAACCGTGGTTTCAGCTTTATTTTGCAGCCAGCCATTCCTGTTGGTACTAATCCTGTGGCGATGACGGCGATTGACTTTAATGTTGATGGTAAAATTGATTTGGCGATCGCCAACGAAGATAGCAATAATGTGACTTTGTTGCTGAATGCTGGTGGTGGTAACTTGACAAAATTGCCAGCAGATATAGTTGTTGGGAATTCACCAAGGGCGATCGCCACTGGTGACTTTAATAACGATGGTTTTCCCGATCTGGCGATCGCAAATACAGCCAGCAACAGCATTTCAGTTTTGTTGAATTCTCAGGGTAGCAGTTTCACCAAACAGCCAGATATTACAGTTGGTAATTCTCCAAGTTCGATCGCCAGTGGTGACTTTAATAACGATGGTTTGGCTGATTTGGCGATCGCCAACCAAGGTAGCAATAACATCTCAGTGCTGCTAAACTCTGATGCTGGTAAGTTTACCAAACAGCCAGAAATTCCAGTAGGATCTCGTCCCTCCTCACTTGCGGCTGCTGACTTCAATGGTGATGGTAAACTCGATCTGGTTGTGGCGAATGAATTGAGCAAAAGCTTGACAGTGCTCATCAATGAGGGTACTCCAACTCCGACGCCAACGCCAACTCCGGTAACAACTCCCACTCCGACGCCAACTCCCACTCCAGTAACAACTCCCACTCCAGTAACAACTCCCACTCCGGCGACAACTCCCACTCCAGTAACAACTCCCACTCCGGCGACAACTCCCACTCCAGTAACAACTCCCACTCCGGTAACAACTCCCACTCCGGTAACAACTCCCACTCCGGTAACAACTCCCACTCCGGTAACAACTCCCACTCCGGTAACAACT
>RDXH01000112.1 GCA_004292745.1 Oscillatoriales cyanobacterium
AGGTTGGGCGATCGCTCTCTTCAAGGTACGATATACGAGTTTGCTGTATAAAAAATATTCAATAGGAATGAAAACATGGCTAAGATATTTAGTGAAATTGATTGTATATCATATGGGTCAATGGATTCTTTTCAAAAGGCTACAAACTATTGTATCGAAGCAAAAAAATATCAACAAGTACAATTTTATCAAAAAGCTATTGAAGCATATAGCGAGGCTTTAACTTACTTCATGTTTTTTCTGGAATCTGCCGAAGTAGGTGACGTAGTTTGTCTAGATAGCCAAATCATGTTACTTTTTTGGCTTCTTGGCTTAGTAGATAAAGTCAAAGAATGTTATGGCAAACTCAGCGAACCTTACAAGTCATTAATATTCCAAAATAAGCTTGAAGAAATAGTAGAGACAATTGGTAAATATGAAAAAAACTTAAGTGCTGAACAGTTTATTGCTTATAAAAATCTAAGTAAAGGAATAAAATTAATTTATGAGGAAATTCCATTAGAGGCATCTAAAGCAGTTTTAGAAAACCTATCTCAAGTTGTTGACAATTCAGACGATCCTACATTTATCGAAATGGTTTCAAACTATGACAAATGTTGTTCCTATAAAACATTGCTTGTGCCATCCAAAGGAGTTAGTATTAGTAGTTCTAGTAGCTCTTGCTTCATCGCCACAGCAGCTTACTCCACTTCCACACACCCTGACATCGACACCTTCCGCAATTTCCGGGACAAAAAACTTTTAACCAATCCTGTTGGTCAAGTGTTAGTCAGCTCATACTACAATATCAGCCCTAGCATCGCTAACTATGTGAAAAGGCAGCCGGTTATCAAGAGCTTTTTAAGACAACAGCTAGAGCGTCTAGCTGAGTGGATGCGTAGCCGAGAATTTAAAAGTTAGTACAGTTTTAAAAGGAATTTTTTAACATGAATGATTCGGATAGAATTGAACAATTACGTAGAAGTGCTAATTTAAATACTCAGAATCACAATTACCAAGCAGCTATTGAAGACTATACCAGATTATTGGAACTAACCCCCACTGATGCCCAAATTTACTGGTGCAGAAAAGGAGCATGGCACAGCTTAGGAAATTATCAAGAAGGTATTAAAGATTGCACTCAATTCTTGAAACTTAGACCCAATGCTGCTGAAGGCTATTTAGCCCGCGCAGCCTTCTTGGAAATTACTGGTAACTTACAGGAAGCAATAGATGATTGCACTCAAGCTTTATCTATTGATAATAGTCGTTTTAATTATGATGTATACATTTTAAGAGGTGGTACTTATTTTAGATTAAAAAACTATCAGGCAGCACTTCAAGATTTCAACCAAAGCATTAGTTTAGAACCAGAAAATATTAGCGGCTATCAAAAAAGGGGCTATTGTTATGATAAAATGAAAGATTATCATAAAGCAATTAAGGACTTTACACAGGTAATCAGCAGAGAGCCTACTTACTATAAAGCTTATTATGGACGAGCTGGCGCTTATTTTATGTTACCTAATGACTACAAAAGTGCAGCAGCTTCAGATTACGAGAGTGCAGCTAGATTATCTCAGGCTCAGGGAGATACTGAGACATACCAGTCGGCTATGAAGTGGGTTGGAATAACAGGTGGTAATAGCAGTATCAGTGATAATAACCAAATACAAAGACCCGTTCAGATGAGCCACGTAGTCGCAGCGATTTTTTTCCCCCCATTGGCAGTATATTTGACGGTTGGGCTTGGCACTCAGTTTTGGATAAACCTGGTGCTCACATTCTTTTTTACATGGATTCCCGGAGTTATCCACGCTGTTTGGCTGGTTTACAATCACGATCGAAGTTAAGCAGTAGGGAAGTGCGATCGGCCTTATCTTCCCTAAAGTGCGATCGCCAAATTCTCCAACACTAAAACCGTTAACCCAGGTAAAGAAGGCAACCGCGCATCATTTGTCAAGAAAAATGAAGCACCCTCGCAGATAGCTGTAGCCATTTGAATAGAATCGGGCGATCGCCCTTATCTTCCCAAAGCGCGATCGCCCCTTCTTTTACCTAATCAAATGGATTCAATATAGTTAACCCATTAACGCGCTTAAAATCCTTAGCATTCCGAGTCACCAAAACACATCCCTCAACTAAAGCACAGGCTGCAATTACACCATCACCTAATTTTAAGCGATAATCTCGGCGAATTTGGGCTGCACTATCTAAAACTGATTCTGTCAATGATACGGAGTTAAGAAGCCTCAAAAATTCTCGCATCTCATTAGACTGAACTTCTGGCCCATCATTGAAGTAGTAAATCAGGATGTTGGTATCGAGAAGATATTTATTAATCATCCCATTCTGCTCTAAGTTGCAACTGGAATTCCAAAGCATCCACACGCTTAGGTAAAAAACCTCGCCATCTCTTTAAATTTTTCCTGGGCAATTTTTCACTGGTATCCTGAATATGGGGTGTTACCCGATCGCGCATCAATGCTGACAATACCTCTAAAAGTTGCTGTTGCTCGTCAGGAGTGAGACTTTGAGCCTGACTCAGTACCTCGCTATAAGTAGACATAGGCTTTATGTTGATATTTTTGGGCTGATTGTCATTATAGCAATTTAGGATCGAAGGAAGTGCGATCGCCCTTTTCTTTCCAACACCAAACTAATTAACATCCTATATAAGCGGTTTTCTAAACCGATATCCATCAGGTTCTACAACCACAAATGCCCCTTTTAGTTCTACTTCAGAGTAATTTTCTATAACTCCTGCTAGTTCCTTGTGAACTTCATTTACCATTTTAGGTAAGACTCGAAGGTAAATCACACCTGTTCCGATCGCCCTCACAAAAACCAGATTTCCGTAATCTCTGTCTCGCGTAACCAGAATGCGATTTTCTGCTTGCGCTACTCTCAGTATTTCTTCATCACTTGCTTGCGCTAAACCCATTTGAGCGACAACAATTACATCATGTCCTGCATCAATCAAAAACTTTATAGTAACAGCATACACATCTTGATCAATCAGAAATTTCATAATTTAAGCTAATGCCAAATGCACATCTTCAGCCGCCACCAGCGCGATCGCATACCGCAAGCACGCCCGAATATCATCCATTTCCAAATCTGGATAGTAATCTTGGATAATTTCTCCAAAAGAAAGCCCTTCATTTAGTAATTCGAGAACGCTCTGTACAGTAATGCGCGTACCCACTATGCAAGGCTTACCGAAGTGAATTTGAGGGTTGACGGAGATTCTGTCCATTTTGACCACGCAGCTATATGTCTCTTCTATTTTAAGTCATCAGGTAGGCGATCGCAACTTGTGTTTTTTCACCAGCAGCATTATTTACCTATCAGCCGATCGTACTCTGCGTGCGTACCAATCCAAAACCACAAAATACCTGTTTTCATTTCCACACCCAACGCCCGATAAGCTTGTCCAGCCCTTACAGACCAATAGTTACCAACTTTCTTAAAATGCAGAGAAGAATGAGACGGATCTGCCTTCAGCAACTCATAACACTGATCTGCTGTAGCCTGTACATTTGATGGCAAAGCATTGTAACAATCCCAAAACTTTCGAGTAGTATAGTGCATTAAATCGCTCGATAGTTACCACTCTCAAAATCTGCGATCGCCTCTGCTGCTAAAGCATCCAGTTTACCCTCAGCAATATCTCGATCTAACTGAACATCCCATCGTTGGTAATCCAAATTTAGAAACCACTCTAACAACTCTCCAATCTTGTTGGGCGGAAGTTGGAGAATCGCATTTTCTATCTGTTCAATAGTCAACATAGGCTATCTTAACTTACACTTTTACTTAGTTGATTATTGTAACACTACTTTGAGCCTCATCATCAGTATTTTCGTTTGAGTTGCTCAACGGTCGTTACCTTACTTGCTGCTACATCAGTTCGGGCTTTATTAAATGCTTGTAGAAAACCGGGAATTTTCAATAATTCGTTCGTAGCTTCATTGCTTTCACGTTCTGCTAAATAAGCTAAAAAATCAGCCACAACGAGCAGCCGTTCAGGAGATAAGCTATCTATCGATTGCTTAAGGTTCTGGCGAAGTTCTTGAGTTTTCATAGTTCATCGCTATTGAAAATTATTAGAGCTACCTTCCTGATTATACCAGATAGTCTGAAATTTCGCTCGTGCGATCGCCCTTTTATTTCCCAAAGTGCGATCGACCTAAATCTAACTCCCAGCAAACAGAAACTCAGTACCAACATTCCACTGACTACCATCATGAATCAATAAAATCAACTCCGAAGCAGTAAACTCAAAAAAGATCGATCGCTCTTTGAATTCCAACCAAGCAGCATCAAAATTTGGCTTAGTTAAATCACTAAACGCCACAGTCATATGCGGTACAAAAGAGCGAGTCTGAGAAACGCGATCGCCAATTCCCAAATTTTCCCCTACATAACTCATCAAATCTTTTTGAACATCCAGCAATGCCGGCGACTTGACAACATCAACATAAATAACGCGGGGCGCAAAAGCAGCAAAACCCGACATAGTAATCGGAATTGGTAAGCGCTTAGCAGCAAACCCCTTCAAACATTCCTCCAATTTGGGAACATCCGCCCCAGCCCATTCAAAAGGAGGTTGCAACGTGATGTGCGGTGGCGACTGCAAAGCGCGGCGGCTGTTGTAGTTTTCCGCAAAATACTCTTTAATCTGAGTAATCTGCTGTTGAATCTCCAGAGGTGGCACCAAAGCAATGAAAAATCGCTGTTTTAATGGATTCATAGGATAGTATCGCACTCAAGAAAGGATGCTAGAACATGGAACATAGAGCATTGGCGTGATGGCCCACTTGCCCGCTGACTCATTCCCAATCTAAGATCGAAAATAAAAAATCCCAAATAAAAAAATGCCTTGGTTTGTCAAAATTGAGCAAGGAATTGTCGAAAAGCCTGTATTTGACCAGTACGTGCCCGCTCACAGAGCTTATGTCCGAGACTTGATTTCAAAAGGACACCGAGCGAAAACTGGCTACTGGGCAAGGAGAGGCGGTGGTATGTTGATGTTTGAGGCGGGTTCGATGGATGAAGCAAGGGCGATCGTCGCTCAAGACCCCCTGGTGAAGAACGGTTGCGTTAGTTATGAAATTTATCACTGGTGTGTGGTTGAAGAATAAATAACTGTGTTATACTCATAAATGAACTGGACCCACGCGATTACAACGCCCAAATCTTGTCAGGACCGGAAGGTAGCAGCAACACGGGATGCTTGTGATAGGCGTGGTATCCGGTTCACCCAGTTTTTTGAGGTGTAGCTTCTATGCCTGGTTTTGGAGATATTTTACAAAAAGCAGTTTACCTAGGCGTTGGGCTAGCTTCCTACGCTGGCGAAAAAGCAGGTAGCAAGCTAAATGAGTTGCGCGCTGAAGCTGAAAAGCTCTCGGAAGAATTGGTGAAGCGGGGCGAGATGTCCACGGAAGAAGCTCGTCGCTTTGTTGATGATATGGTGCAACAGGCTCAGCAGCAGCCCCAGTCAGTGGAACCGGCGGGAAATAAAAACACGACGGAACCGCGACGGATTGAAATTGTTTCTGAAGAAGAAGACGCTTCGGCAAAAGATGCTAAGGAAACTGGTGGCGTGGACAAGCTGCGGGAACAGGTACAGAATTTACAAGACGAATTGCGACGGCTGAAGCGAGATTAAACCGCAAACAGTGCGATATCAAAGCAAAAAGGGAACTTAGAGTCAAGCTCTTGAGTTCCCTTTTTGAATATCTACCCCATAATCTCAAATCCAATGTGGACTGATCTAAGGCAATAGGTAATAGAATTGTGAATAGGCTATCAGCACTGTGCAGTTTTTGTGTCAGTGCTGTGTAACTCACCATCTAATTCTTTCCAAGGACTAAAGTCCTCACTACAAACTGAAGTAACCTTACAAATTCATGGAAGATTGGTCAAAAGGTTTTTTTGAAGTAATCGAAAATGCTGCGTCTGAAGTAGAGCATTTTTTCACGGATATGAACGAAGATTTTGCTGAAATGCTGGAGGTGTTGACCAAGATTTCGGAAGAGTTTACAGAACAAGTACAGAATAATCTGATTAATGAGATAGATGGTTATTTCAATGAGTTGGATGGCTATTTCAATGAATTAATAGAACCGATTATTGAGGTTTACCGCGAATTCGATCAGGATTTTGATGAGATAGATTCGTCTTTTGTGACTTATGTAGACCCTTCCCCGATACAACAGCAGGCTTGTCGCGGTTGTCGAAACTATCACGGTCAAGTTTATGGGGGAAATTTGTTGGTTTGTGCGATGCACCCTAGCGGTGTGGAATCAGAAAGTTGTCCAGATTGGGAATCTGACGGCGATGCAGATTTTTCAGGCGGAAGTTGAGTTGTTGAGGGGTTAATGGCTTATGGTAATGTTAATTCAGTCTCCGTCAAAGATTTCTCTGGAAGAGTTTTTGCTGCTTCCAGAAACTAAGCCGGCTAGGGAGTATTTTGATGGTCAAATTTATCAAAAAGATATGGCACAAGGAAAACATAGTACATTACAATTCGAGTTTCCATCTGTGATTAATCGAGTTGGTAAATCGCAGAAGTTAGCTTATGCGTTTCCTGAATTGCGCTGCACTTTTGGCGGACGTTCTATTGTTCCAGATATCGCAGTGTTCGAGTGGCATCGTATTCCTCTGAATTCTCAAGGAGAAATTGAAAATAGGTTTGAAATTGCGCCGGATTGGATAATTGAGATTTTATCACCGGAGCAAACTTCTACTCGCGTGATTAATCAGATTCTGTTTTGCCTCAAAAATAACACTAAATTAGGTTGGCTGATTGACCCGGAAGAAAAATTAGTCATTGTATTTAAACCGCAGCAGCAACTTGAAATTAAAGAGAATGAAGATGTTTTACCTGTACTAGATGTGCTGTCTGGTTTGGAATTGTCGGCCGCAAATTTGTTCGATCTGTTAAAGTTTTAATGAGAAATTAGTTACGGTTGAATCAGGATAATATTGCATCTAACTGTATTTAAAAGTGAATCTATCGATCGCACATAATGCCCAATTTGGGTTTCCGAGAATGCCAGCAACACTGCAATTGCGGCAATATCAGCGAGTTGCGGTGGCTAATTGGTTTGACAATCATGGACGCGGTACGCTGAAGATGGCGACGGGTAGCGGTAAGACGATTACTGCACTGGCGATCGCCACTGAATTATACCAAAAAATTAACCTGGAAGTCCTCCTGGTAATTTGCCCCTATTGCCACCTAGTGAGTCAGTGGGGGCGCGAATCGGAAAAATTTGGTTTAAAACCTATTTTGGCTTTTGAAGAAGGCCGCAGTTGGCAAAATAAATTAAGTAAGGCTTTGTATGAAGTGCGATCGGGCGATCGGCTATTTTTGACAATTATCACTACTAACGCCACATTAATGTCCGATAGCTTGCAATCTCAACTGCGCTATTTCCCAGAAAAAACCCTAATTATTGGAGACGAAGTTCACAACTTGGGCGCGCCCCGTTTAGGACAAAGTTTACCCCGGAATATTGGGCTACGCCTCGCCCTTTCCGCCACCCCAGAAAGATATTTTGACGAACAGGGAACCGAAGCTATTTTAGATTATTTCGGTCCTGTTTTGCAGCCGGAACTCACCTTGCGAGATGCCATCCGCCAAAAAGCATTAGTACATTATCTATACTATCCCATTTTAGTAGAACTAACCGCCACCGAAAGTCGCAAATATTCCTACTTAACTAAAAAAATTGGCTGGGTACTTTCTGGAGATGAAAAAGTAGAAGTAAACGATGCTTTAACAACTTTATTAATCCAGAGAGCCAGGTTAATTGGGGCGGCTGGTAATAAGTTAATAGCTTTGCGAGAATTAATGATTCACCGTCTCGATACTGCACACACTTTATTCTACTGTGGCGACGGTGCGACGGAAGGGGCAACGCGCAAAAATAACAACCGCCAACTAACAGAAACCACCAAGTTACTCGGTGCAGAATTAGGCTACCGAGTTAACACTTATACTGCCGCCACACCTTTAGCAGAAAGAGAACGATTGCGCCGACAATTTGAAACCGGAGAATTGCAAGGTTTGGTAGCGATTCGGTGTTTAGATGAAGGGGTTGACATTCCAGCAATTCGCAATGCCGTAATTTTAGCAAGCAGCAGCAATCCGCGTCAATTTATTCAGCGTCGCGGGCGAATTTTGCGGCCGCATCCGGGGAAGGAAAGGGCAACTTTATTTGACATGATAGTTTTGCCTCCCGATTTAGGTAGAGAAACTTTAGAAGTCGAACGCAATTTGCTCAGAAAAGAGTTAAAGCGGTTCTTAGAATTTGCCGATTTGGCCGACAATGCTGGGGAAGCTAGGGTGAAATTGCTGCAACTTCAGAAGCGGTATGGTTTGTTAGATATTTGACATTTATTAGGGTTTGGTTTATGTTAATAAGTAGAATAAGAGAGAGGCGAACAATGCTTATAGAGTATACTGTTTAGCCCTTCATATTTTACCTAGATTTAAGTGATTTTACTGATAGTATAATTATTTTCAGCACTTCTTGAGTGGATTTTTTTAAGAATACAGAAAAAGTTGAGGTTTAATTTGATGGAAAACTTGAGAGAAAGTTGGATAGAAAATCAGAGCAGTACATATAAATATGGAAACAGCCAGACTCCGACAATATCAACAGAAATATTAGCCGAAAAGCGCTCTCCTTATCAAATAGAGAACAATCTCACCGACGTACAGGAACCGATTATTAGCGCGCCGCCGGAAGTGCGGCAAATTATTGAGCGGGTATTGGAAATTGAGAAAGATAAGCTATACATGAAATCTCCTCGCTATATCAGCGATGACATTTTGAAAATAATTAAGGAAGCGGTTATATGAAGTTAATTTCCCTTGTTTTGTGCAATTTTCGCCAATTTTACGGCAAAAGTCCCGAAATTAAGCTGGCTGGTGGTAAGAAAAATACTACTGTAATTCACGGCAATAATGGTGCGGGAAAAACTGCTTTGATGAATGCGTTTACCTGGGTACTTTACGATAAATTTAGCGCCGCTTTTGCTGCAAAAGAGCAATTAGTAAACAAGCGGGCTCTAGCTGAGGCAGAAATAGGGAAAAAAGTATCTTGCTGGGCAGAAATTGTGTTTGAACACGACAGTACCCGCTACAAAGCCCATCGTATTTGTCGCGCTTACAAGAGTGAAAACTCGGTTGAATTAAGCGACAGCGAATTGTCGCTGACTGTAGCCAAAGATGACGGGCGCTGGATACCGACGGCGCAGCACGCTGAGGATATTATCGGACGGATTTTGCCGGAAAGTTTGCATCAATATTTCTTTTTTGATGGAGAAAGAATCGAACAAATTGTCCGACAAGACAACAAGGCAGAAATTGCTGAAGCTACTAAGGAGTTGGTGGGCGTAGAAGTGTTGAATCGTTCGATTCGGCATTTAGGAGATGCCAAAAAGTCTTTAGAAACAGATTTAAAAATAGTTGGTAATGCGGAAAGCAAAAAGTTATTAAATGACAAAGATAAATGCGAATTAGAAATTGAAAAACTTGCTAAGCGTCAAGTCGAGATTGAGGGTGAGTTGGCGAGTCAAGGGGAGTTAAAAAGAGCCATTAGCGGGAATTTGCTGGAACTCAGCGGTGCTGGGGAAATGCAAAGGCTTCGAGATGAATTGGAAATGCAGAAAGCTTTGCTGAAACAACAGATTAGCAGGTATTTGGATGCTATCAAACGCTCTATTTCGGTGCGGGGTTATGTGGTGTTTTTGTCGGAAGCTGCGACGGATTTTCAAGCAATTGTTGGAGGTTTGCGAAAAAAAGGTGAGTTGCTGTCGGGGATTCAGCAGCCGTTTCTGTCAGAGTTGTTAGCGAGGGAAAGGTGCATCTGTGGTGCGGAATTAATCGAGGGTTCGGAAGCTCATGCAGAGGTGAGCGGTTGGATGGATAAAGCGGGGGTTGGTGATGTGGAAGAAACTACGATTCGGATTAGCGATCGCGTCAATGAAATCGACAGACAAATTGCTGATTTTTGGGAAGAAGTTGATAATCATCAAGCTAATATTAAGGCCAGCAGAAGCGAACTTTCTAGGGTGGAAAATCAGTTAGATGATATTCACAACAAGCTGCGAAATTATCCTGACACTGATGTCAGTGGCTTGCAAAAGCGCTTGGATGAAATTGAAATTGCAATTGGCGATTTGCACCGAGAAACTGGCTTTAACCAGCAGCAAATTGAGAGTGCGAGGGCGCAGATGGCGAGTTTAAATAAGCAAATTGACAAGCAGCAAATGAATGAGGAAAGGCAAATTTTGGCTCAGCGGCGGATTGCTGCTACTCAGGATGCGATCGATCGCCTAACTGAAGTGCGATCGCGCTTGGAAAAACAGTTTTGTTCTCAGCTAGAAAACAGAATTAAAGATATTTTTAGTCAAATTTCTTTTACTCCTTATATTCCTAAATTAAGCGATAAATACGAATTGACATTAGTAGAAAATACTTCGGGTAAACCAGCTTTGGTTGCTGCTTCTACTGGGGAAAATCAAATTCTCAGTTTGTCGTTTATTGGGGGAATTATTGAGGGGGTGCGGGAGTGGAGTCAAAAAAATACTTTGATGGGCCCGGATAGCAGTACATTTCCCATTGTGATGGATTCTCCCTTTGGTAGTTTGGACGAAATTTATCGGAAACAAATTGCGAAAAAGTTGCCTAAGTTAGCGAATCAATTGGTAATTTTGGTAACAAAAACTCAGTGGCGGGGAGAAGTCGCGCAAGAGATGGAAAATTGCACTGGGAGAGAATATGTACTTGTTTACAATTCTCCTAAACCTGATTGCGAAGAAGATGCGATCGAACTGGGTGGTTCGCGCTATCCTTTAGTTAAGCACAGTCCCAATGAGTTTGAATATACGGAAATTGTAGAGGTGGATTATGGCTTCTAATTCGGGAATTACAGGAGAAATTAATCGGTGGTTGATTCAAACTTTTAGTCAAGGTTAAAGGAGTGTTAGAGGTGGGGAAAGAGTATCATAAGTTGGTGCGCGATCGCATTCCTGAAATTATTCGAGAAAATGGTATTGAATGCGAAGTTACTGTTTTATCCGATGCCGAATACTCTCAAGCTTTGCGGCAAAAATTGATGGAAGAATCTGGGGAAGCTGCGGAGGCTGAGGGGGAAGATTTGGTGGCGGAATTGGCTGATTTGTATGAGGTGATCGATGCGCTGATGGCGAGTAGTGGCATTTCGGGCGATCGCATTTTGAAAGCACAAGTCAAGCGCCGGGAAGAAAGAGGCGGTTTTGCACAAAAAATCATGTTGTTGCGGACATTGTGAGTAATTTAAATACTAAATTTATCATGAGAATTTGACGCTTGGTTTTGCCAAGATATATAATAGTTACAAACTACAAATTATGGCAATGGCTGCTAACAAAATTAGAATTGCTAAAGATAAAGCGGATTTCGTCAAATCTTTAACTTTATCTGATAACAACACTGGTCTTTTCCAGACTTACGCCGATGTCATCGCCTTTGCTGCATCCTTGGGAAATAAGCGGAAAAAACGTTTACGTTTGGGGGAAATTTCTAAACGAGAACCGGGGGCGATCGATGTTGATATTTTTGTCTCTAGGGGTTACGATATGGTGATTAAGTTAATTGCGATCGCCGAAACTAAAAATCCTCAAATTCTCTCCCATCTCGACGGAGAATTGGAAGCGCAACGCTTGCAAATTTTTGAAGAATATGCTAACGGCGGGCTGGAAATATTGCGAGAAGAGTTTCGGGGTGCGGCGGATTATACAGACAGACTGTTGTTATTTTTAATCACGGAAAAAGATAATCAACATCGGTCAAATGAAGAATTCGATTTAAGCAAGTTCTTATTCTAATAGCTTTTCAATGAATTACCTACCAGAAAATATCCTCAACAGATGCTTCAAGCAATCTGCAAAAATTTTCGCTTACAGCTACTTAGCATTAATTATTGGCTATTTAATTCTCAAACTAATTTTTTGGGACAGGCTGTGGATTATAGCCTTGATTAGCACTTTTATCCCCTTGATTTTTTTCCCAACTTTCCTGCTTCCCATCATCGGATTGTCAATTATCCAAAAAAGATGGTTTACGATAATTTCGGCGATCGCCTGCATTATCCTCATAAGTTGGCTGCACCTCAAATACTTTTCTCCCGCACGAGTCAACATCACAAATTCGCAGTCCGGTCTCAAAATTTTATCCCATAACCTAGGTTGGTATACCACACAATCGCCAACTTTAATTAAACTAATTGAAAGGGAAAAACCTGACATTATATTTCTACAAGAAATCGTTGAGAAGCATATCGAAAGAGCTTTCACCTGGTTAAAAGCAGACTACCCCTATCAAATTGCCATTCCCCCAGTAGGAATTCTCAGTAAATATCCAATTGTATCCAGCGAAATATTGAACTTAGCTGGTCATCCAGAAACCCAGCAGCGAGCAATTATTAACTTCAACCAACAAGAGATAGTCATTTATAATATGCAAGCCACAGGGCCCTGGTTTCGGAAATCTAAAATATTGCCTTTAGTCAGAATTCCTGTTTACAAATATGCCAAACGCGCTCCCGAAATTCAAGATTTAGTAGAACGAGTCCAGACAGAAACTTTGCCCGTAATTGTCGCGGGGGATTTTAATATGACAGAGGAAACTCAAGACTATCACAATGTGCAAAAAGTCATGCAAGATGCTTTCAGAAAATCGGGATTCGGGTTTGGTTTTACCTGGCCTCACGGTTGGCAACTTAAGTTCTTGATTAAAAGCTTGAATTGGAAATTAAATTATCCTGTTTGCCGGATTGATTATATTTGGTATTCAAAGCATTGGGGTGCTAAATCTAGTTCAGTTTTAGAAGCAACAGAGTCAGATCATTTGCCCATAGCAGCCGAATTAGTTTTGTTACAATGAATTGAAGTTATATGTTAATATAAGTATTAGGTGGAATGCTTAACCCTAATGCCTACTAATTACCAGCTAGAGAGTTTATATCGCATCTGTTATCAATTAACCTATACAATGCTTCAGCCCATCCATCTTATTTGTGTTGACGATCGCACTCATAACGTATACATATTGGCTGGGTACGATGAAGAGCTTGAGTTCCAAATTTTACCCAATGGGGAGTTTGCTGATGAGCCAAGTTAACTATAATGCAATGTCGAATACTGAATTGAAACAGTATTTTCTAAAACATCGTGGAGATAGAGCCGCTTTTCAGGCATACTTAGACAGAATCAATCAGCATCCGCTGAGGATTATTGCAAGTCCCGGCGATCCAGATTTTGATGAGAAAGTTCAAGCTGCAATCCGTCTAAAATTAGAAGCAGCAAGAAATAGCAGCACTTAGCAATCTAAAAAATCATCCGATTCTAGATTGTAGATGTGCGTGCATCTGCGGAGAAAAAATCAACTCAGTATCGGCGGCAATCCCACCTCTTGCGGCCGCACAAATTTGCTATTAAAACTAATCGCTTTACCCTCAAAAGTTCTCGCTTGGGCCACCGCTTGCCGCAAATGAGCTCTATCCATATCGTCCTGAATTCCCGCTACCAAATATACAATTAGCTTCGCCGCTAAATCCTTCCCAGAAACTAGCATTCGCTTTTTATTCGGATCGTACAAAATGCCATACCACGCAGACTCAGGATTGTCCATGTGGCTGAATCCTTCATCCACATCGAATCTGCGGAGTTTGTCAAAAATTGATTTCAGTGACAGTTTTTTTCTAAAAGTGAGAATTCCTAAAGCATTAGCTAAGGCAATTTGACCGACTGGACGAAACAAAATATTGCCCTCTCCCCCTGGCTTTTCAAAACTAAATCGGCGCAATTCTGCTGTTTCTTCGCCGCTTTCAATTCTTTGATAGCTTGGCAAAGTTGCTAAATAATCGAACAGTTTCTTAAATTCTTCAATCCCCTCTTTCAATTCATCATCTTCGGGACGCATGGGAATCAAACCTTTTTTTTCCGGCTTCCAATGGGGAAATTTGTATTCTAAATACCGTTCAGACATATCTTGCATGGCTTGCAATGTAGTGAGTACAGTTGATTTGGCTGCGACGGTGGCGCTGTCCCAATTGACGCGGGGGTTTCTGCTATCTTGCTCTTTTAATAAAGGATGGGTGACGGCAATTTTGCGGGCGCATATTGCAAATCCATTGTCCTCATTTAGTAATGCTAATTGACCCTGACTCAGCGTCACCGCCATTAAGTTAACGTGCACGAAGATCGATCGCACGCGCCGTTGTGCTTGCTGTCGCGTTTCCCCAGCCACCACGGCTGGAATAAACTCAATGCCGATTTTTTCCTGGGCTAAATCGCAGACTTTTTCGGGGTCTAGTTGATATTCTTCGGCTAAATCTTCGAGGGTAATTGCCGCGCCGACTGGTTTTTTGTTTTTGTTATATCTTTGCAGGATTCCGGTTTTAATTAAAGTCATCAAACCTTGAACTCCCATCAATCGATGCTGGCCGTCTAAGGCAAAAATTGAAATTTTTTGAGAAACATTCAACAGCCCTAAATTTTGGTTTTTATCAAAGGATACGAATTCCGCAGCCGATTTAGTTGCGACTTTATTTTTATCCCATTCATCGGCTAGAGGATTGTCTACCCACGGGGGACTGATGACCACTAAAACTGCGGGAAATTTGTGAGATTTGCGGGCGGCTAGATATTGAGTGAGGGCGGCTTGGCGGGACCAATCTAGGGGGCGCTGGATGATTTCATCGATGGTTTCGTCGTCCCGGAGGATGTTGTTAGTTTGAAGGTCGAATTTTTGGCGAAAAAGTGGCATTTGGGATGCGAAACGCACGCGGGAATCTAACCATTCTAGGGTGACTGAACCGATGTAGGCTTCGCTGTTTCCCATCTGGGTTTTTTGGACAAAAATGCGATCGTCCTTTCCTAGGTAATTATCTAATAACAGTGCGATTTCTTGGCGATCGCTATTTTCTTTTTCTAATATCTTATTAGTAAGCTCATCCGCTGGGTTAGTGTTCATTGGCGGTTTTTATATAAATATGGTATTTTTTCAAAAAATATCACGTTTAAATTTTCGTGTCAATGGTTGTTTTTAAAAAAATATTGTGAAATACTTAAATTATCTGGAGTGAGGGTAACTTAATATCATAAAAATAGACAAAAGTCAATCGCACGCGGTTGGTGAAGGGGGTGGTGAAGCAGGTTGAAGTTTTCCGCTGTTTGACGGAGATGCCGCAGGTGGGACACCCGTGCCATAATCAAGATGGATAATATAGGTTAAATCCATTCTAGATGGGCTTTTACTTTGCTGACTGCTACTTTTACACTACTAGCATTTGATGAAATTTTGTATGATTTATTATTGGTCGGGGTGGAATTATACAAAACTACATTTCCCTCCCAAAGATGGCTTTTTCTAGACCAATCCAATTGAGCTAGTTGCAACACTCTTTCTGTTTCAAAATCTTGGCTGCTATCTCTGTCATAAGTACAGTATAGCAACCGACCTAAAATTTCTAGTCCCACGCTTCTACCCAAGATACAGGAGTCTGTAAATTTATTAACATCTTCAATTTTCAATTTTTCAACGCTTATTTCAGAAATATGTCTAGTCTGACTACATTCGGAGAAAAAAGTATTAAGACATCTAGCCAAAATAGCTGATGATTCCGCAACGTCATAATCTTTAAGTTCATCACTGGGATCATCAGTAAACGCACAACTTACTGCTCTGGCTATGAAATTAGTTGTATATATCAACTTATTTTTCGTGTCAGGGTTCGCTTTAATTTTATCTGTTTTTTGATAAAACATTGCTACTTTGTCAAGTAAGATTTTAGTAATTCCCACTCGACCTTCAAACTCACCGAATGACAAAAGTAAAGCTTTGTCAAGTTTTTGTGTCTCCGCCATATCTCGAAAATCTGCCTGACACTGGTTAAAGTCTTCCTCTAAAACCAGCGTAATTGGGAAATCATTATCTCCAATTAACTCGCAATTAACTCGTGAATAGCCCGCTTGCGATGCTGTCCATCAGTAATATCTAACTTAACGCCACGATATATAATTACTAGACAAATCCCTCTACCTAATTCGATAATGCCAATCTTGTCAGGAGCGACATTTGCGGTCAGTGTCCCCAAAATCCAGGGTAGATCCCTGCTGGCCTGTTTAAGAATATATTCTTTTATTTCCTCAGCATGACCCTTTACCTCTGGACGATTTTTACCAGAATCAGGATCGTTACCTGTTGATGGTTTTGCTTGGAGGAGGGTAGGTAAGTCATTAGCCGGGATATTTATTTGCACCATTTTCCGCTTTCCCTGCTGGAAAATTAGCCCTGGATAGCACTTC
>RDXH01000113.1 GCA_004292745.1 Oscillatoriales cyanobacterium
CCCCCTTACCAAGGGGGGGCTAATTCCATGAATACCCCCCCTTACCAAGGGGGGGCTAATTCCATGAATACCCCCCCAACCCCCCCTTACCAAGGGGGGGCTAATTCCATGAATACCCCCCCTTACCAAGGGGGGGCTAATTCCATGAATACCCCCCCTTACCAAGGGGGGGCTAATTCCAATTCTTGTCCCCCCCCTTACCAAGGGGGGGCTAATTCCAATTCTTGTCCCCCCCCTTACCAAGGGGGGGCTAGGGGGGGTGAATTTACCGGGGGTGAATGGGGATGTTCGGCACCGGAAGCATTTGAAAAACGCCTCGCCCAAATGCAAATAGTTCTGCAAAACCAAGACAACCGCGAACACGACATTTTAGACTCCGACGATTATTATCAATTCCAAGGTGGAATGACGGCGGCAATTCGCAATTTGCAAGGCAAAAATCCTGAAACTTATTTCGGAGATAATTCAATTCCTGAGAATCCCAAAGTGCGACAACTGCGGGAAGAAATTGCGCGGGTTTATCGCAGCAGGGCTGTGAATCCTAAATGGATTGAAGGGGCCATGCGACATGGTTATAAGGGTGCGTTTGAAATTGCAGCAACTGTTGATTTTTTGTTTGCTTATGATGCTACGGCAAATTGTGTTGAGGATTTTATGTATGAGGGAATCGCGGAGGCTTACATTTTTGATGAAAAAGTGCAGCGATTTATCCAGGAAAATAATCCTTGGGCACTGCGAGATATGGCGGAAAGATTGTTAGAAGCTCGTCAGCGGGGGTTGTGGGAGTCTGCCAGCCAGGATATACTGGATAAATTGCGATCGATCGCCCTGGAAGCTGAAGCCATCATCGAGTCGAAGTAATTTGTGAAGCGATCGTTACAAATTGAAAGAGATTTTCCATACTCTTAAATTGGATGCAGATCATGAGAATCAAAAAAGAATGGCAAATATTTTCGGTCTTTTTAGGTCTATTTGCACTCTTGACCAGACCAGTCGCAGGCGCTAATGATGCTTCTAGGTTAGCTACTATTGAATCTTTGGTAGATTTCCATACTTTTCAGGTTTGTTAATTACCCTAGCTGGTAGCATAGATGTAGTAGCTTTTATTTTTGTGCCATTTCTGGCAGTCAGCTTTTTTAATAAACCCCTGAAATCAAAGATAGTTTTTTCTTTAGCTTGCGCTTTAGTCCTGATAATTTACTTACAGTTAAATCTTTACACCTCTGGGAGTCTGCGGCCGCCTTCTATGAATAAGTCTCTGTGGGAATATCCTGGTTCTGTCTTCGATAGTACAACCCTTTCCGGTTTAGCATATCACTCAAATTTTCCGGCTTTACTAAATTATGCTTTTCATATGATTATCGGTCATCGAGGCTTGATTTCTTATACTCCTGTCTTAGTATTTTCTATTTGGGGATTTGTGAAAATTTACCAAAACAAAGATTTTAAATATCGCCAAGAATATCTGTTAATTTTTTTGGCATCTTCTGCCTATGTCCTGATGTACATTCTGCGTTCTAACAATTACAGTGGGTATTCTTATGGAGTCAGATGGTATGCCAATCTCATGTTTTTGCTCTGCCTACCACTGGCTCAAATCAGCAATGATATCAAAAATTCAAAACTGTTAAGAACAGCTTTTATAATTGTAAGTTGTCTGTCAATTTTCATCTCTTTTGTGGGCGTAAATCATCCTTTTGTCGCAGTTGATGAACAGCATCCTAGTTCATTTTTTAATGCTTTAATTTATACATTTAAGCCCATAGATACTCAAATTTACGGGAATAACCAGGCCATGCAACTGTCGTTTTCGCACTCTTTGCTATTTGCACTGAAGCAGTTAAGGGTGATTTTAATAGCAGCACTCGCAGGTTTGTCGTGCTACTTGTTAGTGAACCGTGTTAAGCAATTTGTCGCAAACAGACCTGTGGTTGAGGGTTAAAAAGATGCGAGGGTTTTAAACCCAGTTTCCCGATAACCATTTAAAATCCCCTATCTCAAATCGATAACTAGCTGAAAGCTTTATGATTCGCGACGACATTGTTAGTCTCAGCACCCATATCCTCAAACGTACCTGGACCATAGCCACCTTGCTAGCAGTAACTTTGGGATGTTCCTCAACCAATCCGCCCCAGACTGTACTGACGCGGAGGGCAATCTCGCCAGTCCAAGTACAGCCCCTAGAACCTGTTGTGGCTAATAACTCCAAAAAACCCAAAAAGTTCGCTAGCGCGCGTTCTTGCGCCGAAAATGATGGCTTCACGGAGTCAGTAAAATTTGCCACCCAAGCCTCTAATTTGGCTCAATCAGCCAATTCAAAACAAGAGTGGGATGAAGTAGCAGCCCTGTGGGTGCAAGCCGTAGCTTGGATGCAAGCTGTTCCTCCAAGCAGTCCCAAACGGGCTTTTGCTGAGAAAAAAGTGGTGGAATACATGAGAAACCTGGCTTATTCGCAACAGCAAGCAGGCGCAAACCGTCAAACTTCCGCCAGCTTCAGTAGCGATTTGCTTAACGAACAGCTAGAACTTTACCTATCCTACGTGGCGACGGTGGGCCCGCCTGATGTTTTGATTGTGGGGAGTTCGCGGGCGCTGCAAGGTGTCGATCCCAAAGCACTAAAACAATCTTTGGCGCAAAAGGGTCGATCAGGCTTAACCATATTTAATTTTGCAGTCAACGGTGCCACCGCACAAGTAGTTGACTTTCAACTGCGGCGACTATTAAAACCCCAGCATTTACCTCAAATGATTGTCTGGGCTGATGGGGTACGGGCGTTCAATAGTGGCAGAGTCGATCGCACTTTTAACTCAATTATCGCTTCTGAGGGCAATCAACTTTTAGTTGCCGGTATTCGCCCTAAACTGCCAGAAGATGAACCCAGTGTGATTCCCCAGTGTTACCAATTTCCCCAACCTTGTCGCAGGGGTGGTTTCCACAAAGCAAGTATCTTGCCTGTTGCTAAAATGGACGATCGTAGAATAGGTATCTTGCCGGTTGCTAACACTGCTGTCATGGCCATCAATCCAGTCAGCAACTTGGCAGACTCCATCGACTCCAACGGATTTATGCCCCTGTCTGCCCGTTACAATCCCAACACCTACTATAACGATCGCCCTTATGTTTCTGGTAGATTCGATCGCGACTACGAAAACTTTAACCTCGGAGGTAAACAAGCCCAAGCCTTCAATTCTGTCATCGCTTTGACCAAAAGTCGCAAAATTCCATTGGTTTTTGTGAATTTACCCCTCACCGACGACTATCTAGACGACACTCGTATCTGGGCCCAAGAACAATTTCGGCAACGAATGCAGCAACTCTCCCGCCAAAAAGGTTTCGCTTTCCGCGACTTATCCCAGCAGTGGCCCAGTCGCCATGAGTATTTTTTTGACCCTAGCCATCTTAATCGGTTTGGGGCGATCGCGGTTTCTCGTCTCATCGCCGCCGATACCAGCATCACATGGCCCAACCCCAAATCCCCAAGCATCGAGGGGTGATCTTTTCTGTGACTCTGTGTTCTGTACGGTTAGATCCTTCCGGTGTCACCGGAATTGATATCATGGCGATCGCAACGGATTCGATCTCAATTTTTAATAATCGCAAAACAGAGTTTCGCGAGTCGCCCTACCTGTTATCGGATTAGTGCCTTTTGCCACTTGACAAAGTTTTTTTATCATATCATCTCGCAGCAGTGCCTCAGTAAAATCAGCACCGTCAATTACCGCTCCTTCTAGTCTGGTATTGTAGGCAAAAGCACCCTCAAGAATAGCATTAGTTAAATTTGCTTTCATCATGCGAGCCAAGTCTAAAGTAGCACCAGTGAAATTAGCACCTTCTAAATTTGCTTCTTCCATATTGGCTGCAAAAAAACTCACACCCCGCAAATCTGCATTGGTAAAATTGCTGTTGCGAAGATTAGCTTTATTAAAACTGTCGTCTGTCAGCACCCGCCCACTAAAATCAGCGCCAACAAGGATTTCTTTGTCGTGATCCAAGGCTAGGGCTGGTGCGGGATTAATGCCGATCGCCCCAGCGACAAATACTGCTAAAATAACAACACTGAGCAAGAAAGTATAAATATGTTGGCGAATTCGAGAATTCATACAAGTTAGCGCTAATGAGCATCTGCGATAGTTCAAAATTGAATTTTACCAGAAAAGGCGATCGCCCGTTAGCGAAGCCCTCGAACCGGATCGCTCTTGCTGACTCCAATTGTTCCCCATCTTCCCACTCTCGCCAACTCGGCACTTTAGGAGAAAACTTAGTCTCTGAGTGGTTGCAGCAGCAAGGCTGGGAAATCCTACACCGACAATGGCACTGTCGATGGGGAGAAATTGATATCATTGCACAGGGAACAGATCGAGAGAGTACAATCCAGGAATGTCCTCAAAACTCCCGATTCCCCATTCCCGATTTCCCATCTCCGACTTTAGCATTTGTAGAGGTTAAAACTCGCAGTCGGGGCAATTGGGATACCGATGGAATCCTGGCTATTAGTGCGGCCAAACAAGCAAAAATTTGGCAAACTGCCGAAATATTTTTAAGTGCTTACCCAGATTTAGCAAATAATCCCTGTCGTTTTGATGTCGCCCTCGTCAGGTGCGAATCTTCAGGGCTAAAGACTCACAAAAGATTATCATCAACGACAGCAAACTCTCAACCCGCACTTACAGGTAGTTACGTGCTCACTTTGCAAGAATACATTCGATCGGCTTTTAGCCATTAGAAATGTCATCTAATTTGAGATTTGAGATATTAGATGTTAAATTATGGAATTGCTCAAGCCCCCGGAATGCTATAACTGGCATTTTTTTGAGTCGTGAGCTTAGGCCAAAGTTTCCGGACAATATCCGAGTCCCTTGACAAACTGATGGCGAAAGGCTTCAATTTCCTTGCGATCGGGACTTCCGTGACAAACTACGGCTACCTGGTAACGGCGCATCACGCTCAGGGGCGACTGGCCCGTTTCCAAACTCCAAAGTGCCATTTGTAACCGAATTTCAGGATCGTAAGGAATCCCAAGTTCATTCATAAAAGCCCGAAAATCGCCGTGCATTTCAGGAGTTAAATATTGGCTCATTTTCACCTTGACTACCCAACCGTTAATTTGGTGAATAACAGTGATAAATTGCAAAGGCAGATGACTAGCCCTGCGTAGGTAATCCACGACTCTGAGAGTGAGGCTAGTATTGGCGATGTAGTAGAGGTATTCCATAACTATCCTTCGAGCAAAGCTGATTCTACACCTCTATTCTCCCGTTCCATATCCGCCACTACAAGGGGAAAAGCACCCTACTTTGGATGGGGGTTTTTACCCAATTTGTTACAAAGTTGACAGATTTTTGACAGGAATTTACCCGATGACAGAGATAGACTGGTCTTTGGACGCCTATGACTACGAACTTCCCCCCTCGCGCATTGCCCAAAATCCTGTAGTGCCTAGGGATAGTTCCCGCTTGCTGGTGGTAGATTCTCCAAGCACCCAACAACACCGGATTTTCCAAGATTTGCCAGATTTGCTTAACCCAGGCGATTTGCTGGTACTCAACAATACTCGCGTACTCCCAGCTAGGCTCTACGGACATAAACCTAATGGCCCGGCTGTGGAGATCTTGTTGATGGAAGAACGACAACACAATTGCTGGCTGGCTTTGGTTAAACCAGGAAAACGCTTGAAGTTGGGAGCGAAAATAGAGTTCGATCCGATCGCTCCACATTCCCACGAGGAACCCGCAGGCCCCTGTTGTTGCCTTGGGGAAGCAGCATTAGCCACACTACCCGATCGCCTGACTGCGACAGTTATAGAAAGGGACGACGCCACAGGAGGGAGGCTGTTGGAGTTTAATCTCCCCACAGAAATGTCTCTCATACCTTTTTTGGACGAATATGGTCACGTACCCCTACCGCCCTACATTGACAATTCCCAAGCAGCACCAGAACAGTACCAGACTGTTTATGCTAATCGACTAGGCGCGATCGCAGCCCCCACTGCTGGCCTACACTTCACCCAAGACTTGTTCAGCCGCTTGCAGCAGCGGGGAATTGAAAAAACTTTTGTCACCCTCCATGTTGGAGTCGGGACTTTTCGCCCCGTGGAGGTGGAAGACGTGACAACTCACCAAATGCACGAAGAATGGGTGGAAGTATCCGCCGCCACCGTCGAAAAAATCCGCGAAACTAAAGCCAGAGGCGGGCGGATTATTGCTGTGGGAACGACAGCAGTGCGAGCTTTGGAAGGGGCGGCCGCGGCCACAGAGACCAAAATTGGTGATTCTCCCTTGCAATCTTTCTATGGCAAGACAAATTTGTTTATTTATCCCGGCTATAAATGGCGGGTAGTAGATGGGATGATTACCAATTTTCACTTACCCCGCTCTACTTTGTTGATGATGATCAGTGGGATGATTGGTCGATCGCGCGTGCTGGATTTATATAGAGAGGCCATCGCCCAGGAGTACCGCTTTTATTCCTTTGGCGATGCCATGCTGATTTTGCCCGAAGCGTATCAGATTAAAGAGGTGATTGAATGATGGGGCATCGGGTTGGCCCCATGCCCCATCTTCCTGTTTTACTCTTCCTCTTCTTCTTCATTGCCGGGATACACGAAGCTGTTGGAACGTCCAGTCAGAACGGATTTGCCCAGGGACAAAGCTTTCTGAGCTGCCACCACAGCTTTGCGCTTCCAGGTTGCTTTACGCATATTCTTCTTGGATTTGGAGGTTTTCTTCTTAGGGACTGCCATGACCGTAAATACTTCTGCTGATATAGACAAACAAACATTCTAGCTGATTTTGCCGATCGTGCTGTGTCCATCGACAGCAACCAGCCCGTCATATCAAATCCGTTGACATCGGAATTATTATTTCTCTCTTCTCTTTCTCTGTGTCAAGAGTGTTCTAGTCAGGTTTAATCACCTGACGATACAACCGGAATTGAGATCGCGGGCCGATCGACTCAGGCGCAGCACCAGGCCGATCGACCACTCTGGCTCCCCCCCGACCTTCGGGGGGGTTGGGGGGTTAATTATAATGCACGTTCGGTCAATTTTGTCAATACTTGATTCGATCGCTCCACAAACTCCTTCATCCCCTCAGCATCAAAACCCTTCTGAGCCATCAGGGCCAAGTCGTAAACGTGGTGACAAATCATGCTCGCCAACTGAGCCGACGGAGACTCGCCACCGCCTTGAATAATCGCACCCTGGCTCAAATTAGCCAGATTTTGAATCAACGGGTGGGCTGTATTCACCAGCAAAACGTGTTCTTCGGGGAATTCCGCCGCTTGCTGCTGCAATAGAGCCGTCATGTCGCGCATCCGGCGCAAAGCTTCGGGTAACAGGACGATCGCAGGTGGTGTCGCCTCCGCAGCGTCTGATTTTAAAGCTTCTGTGCGGATATTCACTTTTGGCTTATTCAGAGCTTTTTGGAACAATTCTTTAACTTGTTCGCTGCGAGTTTTATTGGTAGTCGGATCGACTATTTCCGCTTCTTTTTCTTTGTCAATTAGCGTATCATCTAAGTCGGAATCCACTCGCGAGAATTTGACATCGGAATATTCTCGTTCGAGGAAACTAATGAAGTGCGTGTCAATGAAAGAATCCATGAACAACACTTCTAAACCTTGGCTTTTGTGCAGTGCGACGTAAGTTGCTTGTGATGCCGGCTCTGTACAGTAAAAAACGCGATTTTCGTGACGTTTTTGATTGCGTTCTAAATACTCTTTCAGGGTGGTGTAAGGCTGGGTTGAACCGGAAGTTTCGGACTTGGGAGTCACATCTTGCCACAAATCTCCTTCCTCAGCTTGCACCTGCACTTCTGGTGTCTCGGTTTCTGGCTTGATGGCTGTTGGTTCGTAGGTGCTGCGATAGATTAAGATATCTTCAATTTGCTTTTTGAACTTGTCATCGTTGAGTGCTCCGAACTTGACAAAAGTGCCGATATCTTGCCAGCAACGGATGTACTCATTGCGATCGTCCCGGTAAAGTTCCTTGAGGCGATCGCCCACTTTTTTGGCGATATAATCAGCTATTCTCCGCACCGTGCGATTGCTTTGCAGCGAACTGCGAGACACGTTCAGCGGAATGTCGGTACTGTCAATGACTCCCCGCAGTGGCATCAAGAATTTAGGAATAATTTCTTCGCAATGTTCGCTGACAAAAACCTGATTGCAGAAGAGCTTAATGTTGCCTTGGGTGACATCGACATCAGGGCGCAGTTTGGGAAAATAAAGAATGCCGTTGACAATAAAAGGATAATCGGTATTCAGGTGTACCCACAGCAGCGGCTCTTCTTGGAACGGATAAAGGTGGCGGTATAGTTCTAAGTAGTCTTCTTTTTGTAAATTGCTGGCTGATTCCCGCCAAATAGCCTTGTGTTTGTTGAGTTCATCTCCCTCAAATTTGATGGGAACTGGCATGAAATCGCAGTAAGTTTTGATTAACTGCTTAATGCGGCTTGGTTCTAGATATTCTTGTTCTTCTTCTTGGAGAGTGAGGGTAATTGTAGTGCCGCGTTGGGTGCGGGTTGATTCTGATAGTTCAAAAGCGGGTGAACCGTCGCAGGACCAGTGTACAGCTTGGGCTCCTTCTTGGTAAGAAAGGGTTTCGATATCTACTTTTTGAGCGACCATGAAAGAAGAGTAGAAACCGAGGCCGAAGTGACCGATAATGGCGTCGTCGCCACTGCCTTGATATTTTTGAATAAATTCTTCAGCGCTGGAAAAAGCGACTTGGTTAATGTATTTTCTAACTTCATCGGCTGTCATGCCGATGCCGTTGTCGGTGATGGAGAGTGTTTTGTTTTCTTTGTCGATCGCAATGGTGATTTCTGGTTCGCCAATGTCGCCGCTGTATTCGCCGGAACGGGAAACCATTTTGAGTTTGGCAATTGCATCTACGCCGTTAGAAATTAGTTCCCGCAAGAAGACTTCGTGGTCAGTGTATAGCGACTTCTTGATAATCGGGAAAATATTTTCGGTATGGATTGAGATTGTTCCCTGTTCTAAAACTGTCATAATTTTACGTTAGGTAGTTGTAAGGAGTCAGTAGTCAGTAGTCAGTAGTCAGTAGTCAGTAGTCATTAGTCAACTATCAACTATCAACTGCCAACTGCCAACTATCAACTGTCAACTGTCAACTGTCAACTGTCAACTGACTATTTATTGATTTTGGGCGATCGCGCTACCTTTTGCCGAAGGGATTACCCGAAATAACTGATTCGGTTTCCCCCACATGATAGCTCACAGCGGCAGCCGTAGCAGGAAAGTGGTGCCTCGCCCCAATTCGCTGCGGGCGGTGAGGCTACCGCGATGGGCGCGGGCTATGGTTTGGGCGATCGCCAATCCCAATCCCGAACCGCCGGTATGGCGCGATCGATCGCTATTTACTCGGTAGAAGCGATCGAAAATTCGTCCCATATCTGCAGCCCCAATCCCCATACCAGTATCTTGAACCTGAATTATCGCCTCCTGGTGACTGCAATCTAAAATAACTGTTACTTTCCCGCCCGCCGGAGTGTATTGAATGGCATTCACAATTAAATTAGCAACGAGGCGATAAAGTTGGTCGGAATCGCCGACAACATTTAATTGCTGCTGCACCCGCAATTCCGATGTTAGCGCTACCCCGCTAGCGATCGCCATGGCTGCTAATTCCTCCACCAAATCGCTAACCAAGTCATTCAAACAACACAATTGAGGTCGAGGAGGTATGGGTTGATTATCCATGCGGGCCAGCAACAGCAAATCAGCAACCAATTGAGTCAATCGTCGGTTTTGGCGATCGATCGTCCGCAAAATTTCCCGCGCCTCTTTTTCCTCCAATTGAGGCATCAACAGCGCCGATTCTACAGTCGCTTGGGAAGCCGCTAAAGGCGTGCGTAATTCGTGGGCAGCATCCGCTGTAAACTGTTGAATTTGTCGGTAAGAAGCATAAATCGGTTTCATTGCCAAGCCTGCCAACAACCAACTAGAAAACCCAACCAAAATCAATGCTGTAGGCAATCCCAATTTCAAAATTAATTTAACTGTACTGAGATATTCATTGAAGTCTTGCAGACTGCGACCCAATTGAAAATAACCCCAATCCTCCTGTTCTTTTGTATGTAAAAATACCGAAACTTGATGATAGAGATTGCCTTGCCTATCAGTCATGGTTTGCCAATATTTAGAATTAAATTCTGGGGGTAATTCATCAGGAACTGCCCCGGCTGTAGCAATCAATTTCCCGGAAGCATCAAATAAACGAATATAGTAATAGCCTTGGTTGATAGCGCTTAAAATATGGCGAGGGCGAATCGGTTGCTTAATGCCGTTAATTCCAATTACGCGGAGGTTGGGCAAAAGTTCATTTACGATGGGTTCCAAGCGTCCTGGCTGCTGCAATTTGAGTTCTAGACTGTCGTGCAGCGTCCCGGCTACCGATTCTAATTCGCGATCTATGGCTACCCAGTGCGCGTGGGCGATCGCCTTATATACCCCAAATCCCAACAAGCTTAAAATCAAACCCATGACTGCGGCGTAGGAAATCGCTAATTGCGATCGGGTTCGGTTAAATAGTTTATTTTGATTCATTTTTCATAACGACAATTGACCCGGAGATCCCCCCTAACCCCCCTTAACAAGGGGGGGACAAGAAGTATTCTTTTCTTAGTCCGCGCAGGCGGACTTTGTTTGTGTAGACGCGGTTTCAACCGCCGAGTCTAAAAGGAATTTTAAACGCGGACTTTAATTTCTCATCCGGTATCCAACACCATGTACAGTTTCAATTAAATTCGCGCCGCCAACCGACTCAAGTTTACGCCGCAGCAAGCGCACTTGAGCCGCTACCACATTGCTAAAAGTATCTGCACTAACTTCCCATAGCTGATTCCGAATTTTGTCAGTGGTGACAATTTGATTCGGATGTTTCATGAAGTATTCTAGCAATTGAAACTCTTTGTTGGTAAGTGAAATGATCTGCATTTTGCCGTTAATAGCCTGATGGCAAGCTGTTCGACTTCCGCAGTCCAAAATTAGACTTCCCACCTGTAGCTGTTGCGGTTGAATTTGGGGCGATCGCCTTTGCAAAGCCCGCAATCTTGCTAACAGTTCCGCCATCCCAAACGGCTTCACTAAATAATCATCAGCCCCCGCATCCAAACCCGCTACTTTATCTTCCATTCGGTCTTTTGCTGTTAGCATCAATACTGGCAGTGCGCTATGTTTAGCCCGCAATTTACGCAGCAGTTCTAATCCTGACAATCCCGGTAGCAACCAGTCAAAAATAGCCAGATTGTATTGAGTCCAATGACTTTCTAAGTATTCCCAAGCTTCATTGCCATCCTGGGCCCAGTCAACTATGTATTTTTCCTGCTTCAAAGTGCGATCGATCGCTCTTCCTAAATCTGGCTCATCTTCAACTAGCAAAACTCTCATAACTCTAATTTACAATTGATATGCTGATTACAGCAAATTAGTTAGATTGGGATTTTTTTACCGCAGATATCAGCCGATGAACACAGATTAACGCTGATAGAATTTCATTCTGCATTTATCTGCGGTAAAAAAAACTTCCTACGGTAGGGTATTTTCTGTTATCTATTGATTAAAAGTAAAACGACCGTTTACTTTTTCTCCGTTAATATCCGCAGTCACCTTCACTGGATATTGTCCGGCCTCTTGACCGGGAAATACCACGGCGTAATGTTTGCCATCAGCATCATATTTGAGGGCTAGGGTTTGCTGTTTTCCATTCGGCAACTGCACTTGTGCCGTCACTTTTGCGTTGGGGACTGGTTCGCGTTTGTCACCTTTTTGTAAATAAAAATCTAAATGAGTTCCCGTAGCTTCTTTTGCAGCTAAAAACTCTAAGTGATAAGCTCCCGATTCTACAACTTGACCCCCTTTAGATGCTTGAGGATTGGCCGTTTTATCCGCTGTGCCTGGGGCAGCATTTGGAGCAGAAGACGCAGGTTGAGAGGCCACAGGAGGGGATGTTGGGCTGCTATTTGGATCGCTTGCTTGGTCGCCTTTACTGCAAGCTCCCAAAAACAGCAATCCGACACTGGCTAGAATCATTAAATTGGACTTGAGCGTTTTCATTTGTTTGACTCCTTGCTGACAATAATTACAGGACTGATATCACTTCCGATAGCATCGGAATTATTCATTTCTCCGATCTCCCTCTGCGTTCTCTGTGGCCTCTGTGGTTAAATCATTCCGATACAACCGGAAACGATATTACACATCAGACCAAAGAAACCGGGTTTTTTACTCAAACAGTCGGCTACAACGAAGAATTTTTGTAAAAAAACCCGGTTTATGACTACCCATGTGTAAGTCTTGAATTATAAAATATCACACTTTAAATACTTTTCCGTCTTCAATAACTGGCTGAGGTTGTTGAGTTACTAAAAACTTGCCAAATTGAGCATACAAAGCTGGCAAAACTAACAGCGTTAGTGCTGTAGAAGTAAACAATCCTCCTAAAACTACTACGGACAGCGGTTGCAGAATTTCCTTTCCGGGACCGCCTTCTAAGACTAAAGGTGCTAAACCTAAAGCTGAAGTGGCAGCCGTCATCAAAATAGCATTGAGCCGTTCCATCGAGCCTTTAATAATTGCTTCATTAAAAGGCATTCCTTCCGCAAATTTAGTGTTGTAGTTGTCTACTAATAACAAGCCGTTGCGGGTAGCCACGCCAAATAAAGTCACAAAGCCAACTAAAGAAGCTACAGAGATTATACCACCAGTCAAAGCTACCGAAATTACTCCTCCCACTAATCCGATCGGCAAATTGATCATAATCATCGCCGTTGAAGGAATAGATTTGACAGAAAGGTACATTAATATTGTAATGACTAAAAAGGCGATCGCACTAAATACCATAATATTTTGCGAAGCTCTTTGTTCAGCTTCAAATTGACCGCCGTATTGGATAAAATAGCCAAAAGGCAACTGCACCTCTCGTTTAACTTTAGCTTGAATTTCATTCACAACCGATCGCAAATCTCGACCTTTCGCATTAGCCGCCGCCACAATCAACCGCGAAACATTCTCGCGATTAATCGTATTTGGGCCCGTACCGTATTTAACCGTCGCAACTTGGGCGAGGGGAATTTTACCCCCCCTTTCATCCCCCCCTTTATAAGGGGGGGAAAGAGGGGTTTCATCCCCCCCTTTATAAGGGGGGGAAAGAGGGGTTTCATCCCCCCCTTTATAAGGGGGGGAAAGAGGGGGGGTATCAACCAACAAATTCTGAATAGTTTCCAAGTTATTTCTCGCTTCAGGCTGCAACCAGACAACTAAATCAAAAGTTTGCTGCACTTCCAAAACTTGAGAGACAACTTTGCCATTTAAAGCTGTCTCAATTATTTCCGAAAGTGATCCGATTTTCAAACCGTATCTACCCGCAGCTTGGCGGTTAAACTTAATTTGAATTTGCTGCACCGGTACTTGGGGTTCCAGTTGCAAATCGACAATTCCTACGACTGTTTTCATTTGCGCTTCAACTTGGGCACCGATAGTGCGAAGCTGATTCAAATCCGGGCCAAAGATTTTGACAGCAATTTGACTTCTGACACCAGACAAAACCTCATCCATCCGGTGAGAAATAAAGCCGCCGATATTGGGTGCAACTCCCGGCAATTTACCAAATTCCTGCCGCAATGATTCCAAAGTTTTCGGTCTATTTTTCATGCCCTCCTCGCTCAAACCGATATCGATGTGAGCCAAATTGACACCCGCAGCATCAGCATCACCCGGAGCTCTGCCCGATCGCACTTGCACGTATGAAAACCTGGTATCATCCTTAAGTGCATCTTCGATCGCAAAAGCCGCACTATTCGTCG
>RDXH01000290.1 GCA_004292745.1 Oscillatoriales cyanobacterium
AGAGCGCAGAGGACACAGAGTCAGAGCAGAAAGAGGTATAATTCATGTTCCTTTCAGCACTCTCTGCGCTCTCTGCGCTCTCTGCGGTAAAAAACTCTTTCCCTAACTCCAACTAAAATCCTCTTTCAACAAATCAGAAAGTTCCCGATTATAAGGCTTAAAATAACCGATTAATTTGTCTTCCATCGCCTCCGGCATTTTACTATAATCCTCAACACTATTAATCTCGTATTCCTTGACAGCACCAGCGCTAATATCCAAGAAATCCCACACCTTACAAAATACCTTACCAGGATTTTCCTGAAAATCCTCACTCTTCAAAATCAACAACTGTTCCCGTGGGAAATAGTCCAGCCAATTCTTGATTTGTTCCACATAAATACCCCGCGACAAATAGGAGTAGTGCTGGTGATTAAAACTGTGGTAATTTGGAGTAGAGCGAAGTTTTTCGATTTCACCTGCTAGCCGATCGCACTCAGAGGCGATCGCCTTTGTAACATCGAACTCTTCAAAACCCATCGCCACTTCTAAATTATAGTGTACCCATGCTCTTTGCACGGGATTTCGGAGCATCATAATTAATTTCACATCGGGGAAACACTTATAAACCCGTTGGGCTACCAAAGGATGATCCATATACTCAGGTGTCATCTCCCATCGCAGCACTGTATCTCCCGCCACACCGTGAGTCAACTGCTGGCTATACCACTCGACACCGCGATCGTAATTTAAGTCAAAAAAGTGAACTTTCCTAGCACCTGCTTGAATAATTTGCAAGGAATTTTCCAGATATCGATACAAACCCTCAATACCGCATTGTTGAGAACCCAACATTAAAAAATTAGGCCTACTCTGCTCTTGCAACTGAGTCAAAATTGTGGCATAATTAGGATTGTTTTTATTAATAGGGTGAGTTGGTTCAACTTGATTTGCTAATTGGGCACTCTCGATTTGACCATCCCACTCCCAGCGGTAAGGAGGACAAAGAATCGTGTTTTGGCGTAAAGGCGATCGCACATACAACGGAGCAACCTGATGGCGATAATCATAAGTATAAGCCAAGGTTTTTTCATAAACCCCAACATTTACATAATATTGACCATTCCCCAAATCTAATCTATCTAAATACAGCCTAATTTTGCCCTCACCCTGAGCCAGCGGTAGCAATTGACCGACTTTATTGGTTTTAATATCCAAACAAATTTGACCGTCTTTCCGGCTAATTGTCACCCCAAATATCACACCAGAAATTGACTTGACTACCGCATAATCTATCTCAATAGTTACAGAATCGCCACTCTCAATTTCTCCATCCGGTAACGCTTTAACATCCGTAATTTTGACACCTAAAGAACCGAAGGAATTTAGATTAACTCGCTGTGGAGAAACGGTACTTGTTACTTGAGGAAGAATCAGGGGATTAAGTATTTCAGTTTCCGAACCCATTTCTCCCAAATACTGACTGATTACGGCTTCAGTCTCCCCGTAAGCCATGATTGTACCCGATCGCAACCACAAAGCCCGATCGCACATTTTCTGAATTTGCTCAGCCATGTGAGAAATCAAAACAATCGCACAACCTTGACTCTTAAAATCATTAATCTTATTCAAACATTTAGTTTGAAAAGCCACATCCCCAACCGACAAATGTTCATCTACTAAAAGCACTTCTGGATCGGTGTGAACCGCCACCGAAAAAGCCAGCCGCATTTGCATCCCCGTACTGTAAGTCCGCATCGGGCTATCAATAAACTTTTTCAACTCCGCAAATTCAACAATATCATCAAACCGACGCCCCGCTTCTTTGTGAGTCAAACCAGCCACCACCGCACCCACAAACACATTTTCTCTACCAGTTAAATCCAAATGAAAACCCGCCCCCAAATCCAACAAACCACCAATTCTGCCATTAACCTCAATAGTCCCTTCCTCAGCGCAGCCAATACCGCCAACAAGTTGTAATAGTGTCGATTTTCCGGCTCCATTTTTGCCAATAATTCCCAGCATTTCCCCAGGAGACACCGTAAAACTCACATCTCGCAGCGCCCAAAAATGAGCCTGGGGTTTCATCCGCCACCATCCCCACAAAGCGGCCTCCATAATAGTAAAAGGTCGATCGGCATTGTAGCGGTTAAAACGTTTCCCTAAACCCTTGACAACAATAGCTGGACGCATTTACAATTCCTCCACAAAACGATTGCTTTGGCGTCGAAAAATCCCCAACCCGATTGGAAAAAGAACGGCGACAACACCGCTGAGAATTAACAGTGCTAACCAATCCGGCTGAATACCTCTCAACAGTACATCGCGGTAAGCTTGCATCAAAGGCACCATGGGATTTAACTGATAGAATGCACGATATGCTTCCGGGACACTGTTGAGGTCGTAGAAAATTGGAGTCAGATAAAAAAACATCTGTAACAGCACCCCCAAAGTGTGTTGAGTATCGCGAAACGTGACATTCAACGCAGC
>RDXH01000114.1 GCA_004292745.1 Oscillatoriales cyanobacterium
TCGTTTGTGGATGTACCAGTAAATACTGCCAATGTTTTTTTCCTGCCTAGAGTAAACCGGCGGGGGCTATTTATGAGATCACCACCTCGCCTTAATTGTTTATCTGGGCACTCTCCCCAAAATTATGCAGTTTTTCCAAAAAAACTTTTTTTTTGGCAATTCTTTTTTTTTCCCAGACTCACGACTCACGACAGAGAGGCGATTAAGGCAGTAGGGGCTCTCGCATTCGGGCCCAAAATTCTTGAGTAAAACCGATAAATTATCTGCCCGAATACTTCGCCCTTACCCCAAAGTTATGCCTTAACCACCTTGGCGGTTGCTATAAGACTGCTGGCGGTGCATCTCAATGAAGTGTCAAGAATCCTCGGCGTTCTGTGGCCGGGATTATACAGCGGTTCCTGCTGCAAGAGCGACAAACTTAATGAATCCTTAATATTTAATAAATTGGTTTGTTAATTGCTCCTGGGAGCATCCCGATTTGGGAAACACGCCTAGGGCGTGTTTTCAAACCCAAAGATCCCCCCCAGCCCCCCTTAAAAAGGGGGGGGAAAGAGTCTTTAAGTCCCCCTTTTTAAGGGGGATTTAGGGGGAATTTTAAATCACCCCCGCCCTTGGAGGATGAAGCATTTGGACATCAAACATCGGGTTTTTCTGAGCGATTGTCGCCCAAATGCTTCATCCCTACACCACCAAAGTTAATCTTTGTTTGATGAGGCTGATGATTAAAAGACTTGCAGCCTAAAAGATGTCAAATGGGTTCTATAGGATATGGGCGCGAATGCGAATCCCCTACAAAAATGCGATGCACCCCGCTTTTGTACCTCATAACAGCAGGAACCGCTGTATCAACCATGCGCTAGCTGTGTCCCGAATTGCTGGGAATACCCGGATTCAAAGCTTCCTCTCACCAATAACTGATAACAAATAACCAATAACAACTAACTTTAGTTTTTGCCGATGACGGACAATCCTTCGACAATTACAGAGGGTGTATGGCAAGAACCGTTCCACTCCGAGTCCCCTCCTAATTCTACTAATTGTTTGAGGACTGTATAGACGTTGCCGGCAACCATTGTGTTTTTGACTCTGCCAATTATTTGACCTTTTTTGACGCGGTAGCCGAGATCGATATTAATCGAAAAGTCGCCGGAAATGCCCGCACTACCCCCCAGCATTTGATCGACTACAATTCCGTCGTCTAATTGGGCGATTAAATCAGCGAGCGATCGCTCTCCTGGTTTAATTAAAACATTGAACAAACTCGGTGTGGGATAACTGCCCAAACCAGGGCGAAATCCGTTGCCGGTGGTGCCACTGCCTAATGTTCGACCGGTGGTGCGATCTGTATAAAATAACTGCAATACTCCATTGTGTAGGAATACGATCGATCTAGTGGGAGTGCCTTCGTCATCAAAGGGACAGCTATAGGGCCCCGTATCCGGCTGTTGGGAGAGTGTGACTAGGGGGGATGTGACTTGTTGGCCCAATCGATCGCTCCAAGGCGAAGCCCCTTCGAGTACCTGTTTACCGTTGAGGGCTGCACAGACTGTACCCCAAAGTAAATCGGCGGCTTTGGCGGTGAACAAAACTGGTACGCGCCCTGTGGCTGGTGCTACATTGTCTTTTGCCCATTCCAATCGTTGCAACACTCGCTGGGTGATGGTGTGGATGTCGATGGTGCTGCGTTCGGTTTCGCCCTCCCAAATATTCAGGAAGTCTTCTCCCCGCACTAATTCTGCTGATAAGTAACCGCTGAGGGTGGTGTCTGTGTGGCTGCAATCCAAGCCTCTAGTGTTCAGCAAGCGGGTGCTTTCTATTTCGCAGTCAAATTCGGCGGTGCAGATGCTTTCTGGGTAGGCTTGGCGAATGCTGGCGATCGCACTTTTGCCCCATTCTACTAGCTGTTGTGCTGCGATCGACTGTCCCAGATCGGGATAGACAATTTTGTTGCCGCTACCGAGTTCGATGATTTCCGGTTCGTTGAGTTGCGAGAGGGCGATCGCGCGATCGACCAAAATCTGCGGTTCCACGGGCCCGTAAGCCACTGCCAAACCCGGCCGCCCATCCCTCCACAGCCGCAGAGCAATGCCTTCTGCTTGGGCAGTTTCTAGCTGTTTGAGGCGATTTGCTTCAAAAAATACCGGCCGCGATAAGGATTGTGACTCCAATACCTCAGCAGCTTCGGCACCTGCTTTGGTGGCTAATTCTAGCAGTTGTTCTGCTGATTGGTGATTGGTCATTGTTATTGGTAAGTTGAAGGAAGATGGAAGATGGATTTTTTATCGATATTTACGAGCAGAAGTTATTGGTTATTGGTTACTGGTGATTGGTGATTGGTTACTGGTGATTGGTTATTGGTTATTGGTTATTGGTTATTGGTTATTTGTTATTTGTTATTTGTTATTTGTTATTGGTTCTTCACCTAACAACTGACAACTGACAACTAACAACTAACAACTGACAACTAACAACTGACAACTGACAACTGACAACTGACAACTGACAACTAACAACTAACAACTAACAACTGACAACTAACAACTGACAACTGACAACTAACAACTGACAACTGACAACTGACAACTGACAACTGACAACTGACAACTGACAATTAACAACTGACAACTGACAACTAACAACTAACAACTGACAACTAACAACTGACAACTGACAACTGACAACTGACAACTGACAACCCTAAATACTTAATTCATGCAGCAGCCAAAATCCGTCGAAAGATTCCGATTCTGGATTAGACTGGATTGCCAAAAAATGTACTTTTTTTGCTTCTTTTTTCGCAGCTTCAAATTTTTTAGCTTCTGCTTGAGTTGCCGAGTCTCTGATATTAGCTAAAATCCAGCGATCGTTAGCACCCGTATCCAGTATCAACCTAGGAGGGGTAGGAGGAGACCCGGAGTCATATTTCATAAAAGCTAACTCCAAACCCGACATCCAACCAGCCAGGGCTGTTGCTCTAGACGAAAATATAATTAGCCCCGGAATTTGGGTTTCTCGGCTCAGCCCTGTCATGGGTAGCCCAAAAGCTTCGCCAAATCCGATATCCCACTCGGACATTTCATCAAAAGCCGAGAGTGGCAAACTCACAAACGCCCATTTTTCACCGATTAAAGCGTCCGGCAGTGCCACGGGCGTTTCGGGTACAAATTGCACCGAAGGGTTAACAGTGGCTTGATAACCCTCTTGTGCTGGATAATACGATCGCATCCGTTCTTCTAGCCACAGGCTCAGGGCAAGGGTACGGCGGCTGGCTGCCACGGGTATGTCCAAATCTTCGCAGGCTTTGGTAATCATGTTGGCCATTTGGCGACGGAAAAAGCGGATTTTTTCCGGAGGTTTCGGTGCAGAGGCGATCGCCTCTTTAATGGCACCAGCCAGCCACAGGGAATTCACCGTTGAACTCGGACACAACTGTGAGTAGCGAAACAGAGATTCTGCATTGTCACCGACATTCAGCGGGCTTTCGCAAATCAACACTTCCCATTTTTTTTTCTGTCGATCATCTAAAATCGGACGACTGTAAAAATCGAGTTCCCAAATAGTAGCCATGCTGCGCGGTTCAAATTTATCCTTTCTCATGTTACCGGAGATCGGTCAAGTTTCTGATACCGAGCATTGGCCAATGATTTTAAATCATGGAGCATTTTAAAACAATGCTGAGGCGATGGTTGAGCCGAGTATTCACAGCCCACAGGTTTCTTAGTCTCTTGCAACCTGAATCGATCAATATGGTAAACTGGTCGAGACTGCGAATGCGAAAAATAACAAATAGAAGATAATTAAAGGTCGATCGCCTTTATTCAAAAACTAACTAATCGAAATTCCATGACCAAACTCAGCGTCAACATCAACAGAATTGCCCTCCTCAGAAACTCTCGAAACATCGGCATTCCCAGCGTTACTGAAGCCGCCAAAACCGTAATTGCCGCCGGAGCCCACGGTGTCACAGTTCATCCCCGTCCCGATGAGCGACACATCAAAGCCTCCGATGTTTATGAATTAGCCAAAATGCTAACCGTAGAATTCAATATCGAAGGTAATCCTTTTCAAGATCCGTTTATGGATATAGTTTGCGATGTCAAACCAGCCCAGTGTACCTTGGTACCAGATGCTCCCGATGTACTCACCTCCGATAGCGGTTGGAATATTCCTGAAAATCGCGATCGACTCCTACCAATTATTCAAAAATTAAAAGATAACGGCATCAGAGTCAGTCTATTTATGGATGCAGACCCTGCTCTCATGGCCCTAGCAAAAGAAGTGGGTGCAGACCGAGTAGAATTGTACACAGAACCCTATGCAACGGCCTTTCGCGAAGGGAAAGTAGAATCAGTTTTTGAACAATATGTATTATCAGCTAAGGCTGCTCAAGCTGTCGGTTTAGGTGTGAATGCAGGACATGATTTAAACTTGCAAAACCTAGCTAAGTTTTGCTCCATTCCCGATATCCTCGAAGTATCGATCGGTCACGCTCTCATTGCAGAAGCATTAGAAATGGGTTTGTCTAACACTGTACAAGCTTACTTGAAAATTCTCTCGGATTTATAGTAGACATCTCCAACAATTATTGTGGCGAGTACGGGTGAGGTATCCAGGGTGTCCTTGACAGCCTTTTTAGCAGATGTCTACTCGCCCTGGAACCCAAACCATCGCCCAAACTTTGAGCTGGGAACTACCCGATCGCAGCTTGTGTATCGGTAGGGTATACTCAGATGTGCCCATAGGTATTGTAATACTGCTCTATCCCCAAAGGCGATCGACATCCTTTAATCCGGTATTGACAGGGAAGCATAAGTAACCATATACAACTCATTACCCTTAGAAACACGACATGAAAAAACTAATTTTACTGACTGGGATGCTACTGATGATGATGGTAAAAACAGCCTTTGCCAGCCCCGTAGCTCCAAAGGTTGAAACAATGGATCGGATAGCAACCTCGGAAATTCGAGAAACAATCGAGAAACCCACCAACGATGTCGCAGCCCCACAAATTGAACCCATCAAGCCGATGTCAACATCGGAAATTCGAGAGACTATCAAAAAATCCACCACCTATATTTTTGAAGGCATCAAAGGACGAGAACTCACACTTTCCCTATGGGCTGGAGAACTGAGCGCCGAACTCTACACTCCCAGTGGCGAAAATTTGGGAACCCTTGACAAAAGAGATAATCAATGGGTAGGGAAGTTACCGGAGTCGGGCATCTACCGCGTCCGAGCCATCCCTAAACGCGAAACCAGTAGTTTTGTATTGGAACGTGACTTTAGTGCCAAGTGGACTTATCGCCCCGATCGCGTAATTCCCATAGCATTCGGAGACAAAGAAGGTAAAATTCAACTGAAAATGTCCGGCTACCAAGTCCAGCCCCTGACAATTGAGGCGAAACGGGGACAGACAATGAGAGTCACTGCTAGCAACAAAAATCTAGATGTGGCGATCGAATCTCCGTCAGGAATACTCCTGGATCAAGGGGAAGGTCAAACTTTCGCTCAACTGCCAGAATCGGGAGTTTATCGAGTCCTCGTAGTTGCAAACAGACCAATCAAGCCTGCAATCAAAGTTTCTCTGCAATAGTCAAAATAGCCAGAGAAAAAATTGCCAAAATACTATCTTACTTCTGGTATTTGCCACCAAAAAATACCAAAGCTCGCCTAAAGGGCGAGTTTTTTTTAGACCATAATATAAATTAATACTTAACCCTAGTTTCTTAATAATTAAACAGATTTAGAGACATAATAAAGAAGTAGTGAATGCGGATAAAAACCACCATGCCTGCAAACCAGTCAGACATAGATATTGCCCCCTCGATCGACTACGGCCTAATCGACCCGACAGCCACGCCAGACCAAGTAGAAAACTGTTGCCAACAAGCAGAGAGATTTGGCTTTGTCACAGTGTGCGTGTATCCATCCTACGTCCGAAAAGCTGTTGAGCTACTGCACGGAAAACGTCCAAAAGTTTGTACTGTGATCGGTTTTCCTACCGGTGCTTCGACTTCCAGGGTGAAGCTTTACGAAGCCCTAGAAGCCGCTGACAATGGAGCCGTAGAGTTAGATGTTTCTGTTAACTTAGGATTATTGAAAGCTGGAAAAATTGACGAATTCCATCGGGAATTAGCGGAGATTTGCGAAGAAACTAATCTCACCATCAAAGCAATTATCGAAAGTTCTCTCCTTTCGGATGCGGAAAAACAATTAGCTGCTGAGATTTGTATGGAGGCTGGGGCTGCTTATATTAAAACCAACACGGGCTTTTTTGGGGCGGCGACAGTTGATGATGTACGGCTGTTGAAGGAAGTTACGAAGGGGCGGATTGGGATTAAAGCGGCCGGGGGCATTCGCACTCATGAACAAGCTCTAGATTTGATAATGGCTGGTGCGACTCGTTTGGGGACTTCTCGCGGTCCTGAACTAATCCGCCAGCGGGATAATTTGAACAAGAGAAATGAATAGTTAATTGTTATTGGTTAGATGATTAAAAATTACAAAGCAACTGGTATTAATCTCAAGAGTTCGCCCCTAGGGGAATCCGATCGCGTGTTGACAGTTTTAACGCGGGAGTTTGGTTTAATTAGAGCCGTAGCGCCCGGTGTTCGCAAACAACGATCGACCATCGGCGGTAGAAGCGAATTATTTGTTGTCAACGAATTGCTCCTGGCCAAAGGTCGATCGCTCGACAAAATTACCCAAGCCGAAACTGTAGAGTCCCATCCGGGCTTGAGTCGCAACCTGGGAAAACTCGCATCCGCCCAATATTTGGCCGAATTGGCGATCGCCAGCGCCCTTTCCGATCAACCCCAAGAAGAACTATTTTGCTTGCTGAGCGAACACTTGAAGCGTTTGGAGCGTTTGTCCGATCGCACCGATACAGACTCCCTAGCCTTACTTGTCGCCCACCTGGATCAGGCAATTTTTCACCTGCTAGCCCTAGCCGGCGTTGCACCCCAAGTCCAAGTCTGCTGCGCCACCAGACGCCCCTTGATGCCAAATTTCAGCGATCCGAAGTGGCAAATTGGATTTAGCATACCTTCGGGGGGAACCTTTAGCTTGTCCGAGTTAGCTAACTTAGAGACAGAAAGATCCGAGGCGACGGGTTCGGCTTACACTGGGGCTTCCCGTTCCCCGAAAACTTCTGCCAGTAAACACTTGACAGATTTTTGTATTAATGCTATGGAACTAAACGCACTGCAACAGTTGGGTAGCCCAGAACTAAAAATAGGAGGGATTGGCGATGGCGGAGCTTGGGTATCAGTAGAAAATATTTTGCGGCAGTATGCCCAGTATCATTTAGGTTGTGCGATTCGATCGGGAAGTTCGATCGATGCTTATTTAGAAAGTTTTGAGTTTTGAGCAGAGGAAAAAGAGCGATCGGCACGCTCCGAACCCCACTCAGGGCGAAACCCGAACCAGCAAGTAATTTCAGGTAAAGTCCAAAGATTCTGAGAACATTGGATAATAAAAAAGTTACAAATTATTAAACTTGGCTGTTCCAGCCCTAATTTGAATTTCCCATCCCGCCGAATCTCGATCGTCAAGAACGATTTTGCCCCAAACCCCATGATGCGACTTTCCGATTCTGATTTGACAAGATCTGTTTTAAGCGTGACTCATCACCAGATGGAAGAACGAGAAAATTTGCCCAACTTCGACTCTCATCCAGTTTCCGATGTATGGAGCAAGGCCCAAGACTCAGCAATGGATAAATATCCCACCACTCCCGAACCAAACAGGGGAAATGGCCGCGTCAAGCAACCGGAACAAAAACTCCCCCAGCAAACCACCCCCGAACCAACCGCCACCAACTCAGCAGCAATTGTCGAAAATCCCGAACCAGAAACAGGATTTCTGCCAATTCTGAAAAACCGTAATTTTTTAGCATTGTGGAGCGGCCAAATTTTCTCGCAGCTAGCAGATAAAGTGTATCTGGTACTGACCATCGCCCTGGTAGCCAGCAACTTCCAAGCAGCGGATCAAACCATCAGCAGGTGGGTGTCAGCAATCATGATTGCCTTTACAATTCCCGCAGTGCTGTTCGGGGCCGCCGCGGGAGTCTATGTTGATAGATGGCCAAAAAAAGCAGTGCTCGTAGCCACAAACCTGCTGCGGGGAAGTTTAGTTTTAAGCCTCCCCATAGTGCTGTGGCTCTCTAAAGGCATAGAAATAGGTCAATTACCCCTCGGATTCTGTTTGCTGCTGCTGGTGACATTCCTAGTTTCGACCCTAACTCAATTTTTTGCCCCAGCAGAACAGTCAGCCATTCCTCTGATGGTAGAACGTCGCCACCTGCTCACGGCCAACTCCCTCTACACTACAACCATGATGGGTTCGGTGATTATTGGTTTTGCAGTGGGAGAACCCCTACTAGCTTTAGCCGATACCCTCTTTACTAACCTTGGTGGTGGCATTGGCATTGGCAAAGAATTAGTAGTAGGAGGAAGTTACGCACTTGCCGGAGTCTTGTTGCTTTCCCTGAAAACTGGCGAAAAAACCGAGGTGGAACACGAACCGCCACATCCCCTAGCTGACTTGAAAGATGGGCTACGTTACATCAAGGATCAACCAAAAGTCCGTAATGCTTTAATCCAACTAATTATTCTGTTTTCGATTTTTGCAGCCTTAGCAGTTTTAGCAGTGCGGTTGGCCGAAATACTTCCAGGTATGAGGGCTTCTCAATTTGGCTTTTTGCTGGCGGCGGTGGGTGTGGGTATGGCCGCCGGAGCAACAACTGTTGGTTATCTAGGTAACAAATTTTCTCACTCCCAATTCAGTTTAATTGGCTCCATCGGCATGGCAGTTGCTCTGATTGGTCTGTCTCTATTTACACACAATTTGTGGATATCCGTACTATTGATTACCCTGTTGGGTGTATTTGCGGCGATCGTCGGAGTGCCAATGCAGACTACAATTCAAGCAGAAACTCCAGAAGAAATGCGGGGAAAAGTTTTCGGGCTGCAAAATAATGCCACTAATATCGCCTTGAGTTTACCCTTGGCCTTGGCAGGAGTTGCTGAAACATTTCTGGGTTTGCCAAAAGTATTTTTGGCTTTGGCTGGGTTAGCGATCGCCGGTGGTGTCTTAACCTGGTATATTTCCCGTAATAGCACAGTCGATCGACTCCCATAAAATAACAAACTCAAATTTACTTGAATGCACATTGCTTGGCTGGGAAAAAAATCACCTTTTTGCGGTAACGTCACTTATTCTAGGGAAGTCACCAACGCACTTTTAGACCGGGGCTACCAAGTCAGTTTTCTGCACTTTGCCCAAGAAGCAGAACTAGAAAGGAATAAGGCAGCGTGGAGTATGGCTAATGGGAAATGGGGGGCAGAAATTGCTGCCAACTCATTTGCTCAGTCGCTTCCACCCGCCAGTTGCAACGAAGTCTCATTACCCTGTCTTTACAAGTCGCAAATTTATACAATTCCCACTTTCAAATCCAGTAAAGTGCTGATGAAATCCCTGCGGCGGCTGCAACCGGATGTCGTTCACGCTTCGCTGACCCTTTCGCCTCTAGACTTTCTGCTACCAGAAATCTGCCAAGAATTGAATATACCCCTGGTAGCAACTTTTCACCCGCCGTTCGATCGCAAATTGCGGAATTTGACATCGGGAACCCAACACCTGATGTATCAACTGTACGCGCCGTTTTTGGCTCACTACGACTCCACGATCGTGTTTTCTCAGATTCAGCGGGATATATTAGTGAAGTTGGGAGTGCCGGAGGATCGGGTGGCTGTGATTCCCAACGGAGTAGACGCAGTTAAGTATTCTCCGGGGCCTTCTGGGTTGAAGTCGGAATTAAAAGCCGATCGGATTTTTGTCTACCAAGGCCGCATTGCCCCAGAGAAAAATGTCGAGTCCCTGCTAAAAGCCTGGAAACAATGTAATTTTGGCCCTGGAAACCTATTGGCGATCGTCGGCGACGGGCCCCTAGCCGCCTCGCTGCAACTATTCTACGGCGAAGATGAGGGCATTGTCTGGCTCGGATTTGTCGCCGACGAGGAACGGCGGATCGAAATTCTGCGGGGTGCAGATGTGTTTATTTTGCCTTCTTTGGTCGAGGGATTGTCGCTGTCACTGCTGGAAGCGATGGCCTGTGGCTTAGCCTGTTTGGCCACCGATGCCGGCGCTGACGGCGAAGCCTTGGAGGAAGGGGCTGGGATAGTTTTAAATACTCAGCGCGTGCGGAGTCAATTGCAAACGTTGCTACCACTGTTTTGCGATCACCCGGAAATGTCACAGATGCTTGGCCAAAAAGCTCGCCAACGGGCGCTCGATCGGTATACTCTCAGTCAGAATATTACTGAGTTGGAAAAGCTGTATGCACAGGTTTTGCAAGGCCAGCGCCTACCTGTTCGGGGCCTAGCCTAACAGATTATCTGACAGTTGACAGTTGACAGTTGACAGTTGACAGTTGACAGTTAACTGTTTCTTCTATTACATCCGTTAAATCCGTTACACAATCCATTGCCTAACTTCCCGGCCGCAAATAATCCCAAAGTCGATCGCCCGAATCAGCCCGAATCAACGCAACTACAACATCCGGCAAACTGCCCAAACTGGGATAAACCAAATAACGCGCTTCCCAGCGCGGGCCAAACTTATCTTTAAAACTGTGCAATCCCTGAAAATTATAAAACTTACTCAAGTGTTCAGAAAGATAAATTAACACCTTTTCCAAACGCCCAGATTTTTCAGCTTCTCCCACTCCCGCCAAAGCCGATAAACCCAAGTCAAATTCTGTATATCCCAATTCTTGACAGTGCTGCAACATCGAAGCAAATAAACACTCCATCGTGCCATTTTCCACCTCGGTCACTCGTCGCATTAAATCAACTCCAACTACCTGATTTCCCGAAGATATCATATTAGCAAAAGCACTAATTTTACCATCGGGCGTATGGATAGCTATAGCGCGAGTTTCTCGTAGATATGTCTCGTTAAACCAGCCTAGAGAAAAACGTTTTTCTGCACCCTGAACCATTTGCAGCCACTCATCACTCACAGCTTTCATTTGCCGTATCAAGTCAGAACTTAAAGGTGGTTCGTAAAATTTGACTTGGTGTCCGGCTTTGGTCAAGCGATTGATGGCAGTTCTTAAGTTTTGTTTAGCCTTGCCTTTGAGACTAAAATCTTTGAGATTGACCATGGCTGATTCGCCAATTTGTATGACTCGAAAACCGAGAGCATGATATATTTCTAAATCATCCGGTAAACTTTGATAAAATGTCGGATACCAATCATTGCGATCGCAAAATTCTTGAAACCCCAAAATGGCCTCTTTGCGGTCTTCTACTGGCCCGATGGGGTCTCCCAAGGCGATCGCACCTCTGCCTTTTGGCACATAGGCGATCGTACTCTTTCCCGACGGACTAAAATAATAAGATTTATCCTCAAGTAACGCCAATCTCGCTAGCGTCGTCCGCCCATATTTTCCAACAATTTCTTTAGCTTTATTCCGTTCCGAAAAACTTGCAGAATCTCGCAACAGCACCGGCCGCAGTAGCATCAAAAGTGCATAACCTAGCGTTACCGAACCTACACCGTAAATCGAATCCGCAAAAAATTCAGCAAACCGAGTTTTCGGAACCAATCCCGCATTATCCGCCGTAAAAAACATTGCCAAAGTTTGGAACAGCGCTCGATCCAAATCAAAATTAACCGCTTGTTCGTTAACTTCAAAACGCCCATCCAGAATGTAAAAACCCATCGTCCCGTAAGCGAGGGTAAACAACAAAGCGCCTAGCAAAACTCGAATTCCTTGAGCAATTGAAGGGCGATCGGATTTAGCAGTAAAAGTCTGGCGCATCACCAGCAACTGAAACAACAGCACCCCAGAAAGCAAACTCTCTTCAACATCCAATCCCTTGACTAAATGAATGACAATAGAAACCATTAACAATCCCACTGTCACCAACCAAGCAATTCGTTTGCGCCTCAACAAATTAGTTGCCAAAGTTAGCAGCATAAATCCGATAACTGCCGCAAAAAAATGCCCGCCCGCACGCACGGTAAAAGGAAAAAAAGGCTCTAACCAATTTCGGCGATCGGGTAAACTAGGAGTTACAGCAGACAGCAGGTTAATAACTCCTACCAATCCGGTTAAAAACGATGCCGTCCAAAGTCCAATTCTAGTTTTTTGCGGTAACACAGTTCACCTTTTTATTTGCTATTTGCTATCTTCTATTTTTTCTGTGCGCTCAGTGATATGTTAAACCAATTTTTTATGAGGCTGCATAGAATCTGATCCCCCCTAACCCCCCTGGTGGGAGGGGGGGACAAGAGTTACTCAAAGTCCCCCTTATTAAGGGGGATGCGAGGGGGATCGGGATATGTGCAACGACTCATTAAATTGGTATTAAACTCTTTTCCAACATAACTCAAAGAATCGGCTAAATGTTTATGCCAATAATTCCAACCCACATCCGGCCCGACAATCCCGTGTCCCCCCGGAAATTTGTTAAACTGATTGGCAATACCCAAACGGTTTAATTGTTCGTGAAATTGCTGAGTTGAGGTGAGAAATTCCTTGTCTTCTTCCCCAGCATCCAAATAAGCGCGGAGTCTTTGTCTGTCTTTAACAGAAAGTTGATCGACTAAATATTTGGGACTGTTAGCCTTGCCGCTTTGATCTATAAAATAGCCGCTGTGGCTGAACAGAATATTAAAATTATTCAAGTAGCGCAAACCGATATTAAAAGCACCCCAACCCCCCGACGATTGTCCTCCCATTGCCCAGAATTTCGGGTCTTCCAGGGTTCGATAGCGCGATTTTATCTCAGAAACCAATTCAGAGCCGATCGCACTTCCCACCTGACCATTCGGCCCATCAAAATACTGCGGGTCCCAGAAAGGACTCGTACCCCGCTTGTCGTTTCCGTCTGGAGTAATTACAATTGAGGGCGGCAATCGTTTATTTTTATACAAGTCGTGAAGCACAGAAGTAACAGCAGCTTTGTCTTGATAAGCCCGTGCATCTCCGTGTCCCCCGTGTAACAAAAAAATGACTGGATAGCGCTGTTTGGGATTTTTTGCGTACCCAGGTGGTAAAATTAAGCCGTAAGTGCGCTCTGAATTCATAGCCGCACTTTTATATGTTTTTAGTTCAAAATTCAAGTTGGCATCGGTGACTACTTTCGGAGGGTCTAACTGAGGTGATCCTGCAATAAAAACATACCAATATCCAGCCGCACCCAAGAGCAGGATAGCACCTGCACCGATACCTAAAACTTTTCCGATCAATTTAGGCATAATATTAATTGACTGTTATTTGTTATTTGTTATTTGTTATTTGTTACATATAAAATTATTAATGCCCAATGCCCGATGCCCAATGCCCAATGCCCCATTCCCAATGCCCAATTCCCAATTCCCCATCCCCAACAAAATGACTTACCAAAATCCTACCCCTACAGTTGATATTATCATCGAATTGGTCGATCGCCCCCACCGCCCGATCGTCCTCATCGAACGTCGCAATCCTCCCTACGGCTGGGCGATTCCCGGCGGCTTCATGGATTGCGGCGAATCCGCAGAAACAGCCGCCAAACGCGAAGCCTTAGAAGAAACCAAATTAGAAGTAGAATTAATCGAGCAATTCTACGTTTATTCCGATCCAAATCGCGACCCCCGCAAACATACTCTCAGTATTGTCTTCTTAGCTTCCGCAACGGGAATTCCCCAAGCCGCTGATGATGCTAAAAATTTAGAAATCTTTGAATCTTGGCAAATTCCTGCTGAACTTTGTTTCGATCACGATCGCATTTTACGAGATTATTGGCGATACCGTCATTATGGAGTGCGCCCGCAATTGACAGTTTGACAGTTGACAGTTGACAGTTTGACAGTTGACAGTTGACAGTTGATAGTTGACAGTTGATAGTTGACAGTTGATAGTTGACAGTTGATAGTTGACAGTTGATAGTTGACAGTTGACAGTTGACAGTTGACAGTTGACAGTTGACAGTTGATAGTTGACAGTTGATAGTTGACAGTTGATAGTTGATAGTTGACAGTTGACAGTTGATAGTTGACAGTTGATAGTTGACAGTTGATAGTTGACAGTTGATAGTTGACAGTTGATAGTTGATAGTTGACAGTTGATAGTTGACAGTTGATAGTTGACAGTTGATAGTTG
>RDXH01000115.1 GCA_004292745.1 Oscillatoriales cyanobacterium
TCCCTCTGCGCCCTCTGCGCCCTCTGTGGTTCAAAACTCTTCTCTTGATGGAGTGGATGATAATTCAATAGGGTTTACTTAACGCTTTTGATGAATTTCTGGCAATACAGCCATTTTGGGCAAGTCAGCTTTTTCTTAAGTCAACTGTATTGTGATATAATTGGTAAAACTCAAGCCGATCGCACTCCCCGACTTCTTCAATAAGCCGGGGAGCTAAATCACCAAGCCAGAAAGCTTTTTAAGCAATAAAAACCAGAGTTCCCTTACTCATTTCCAAACAATCGCCCATCTGCATACCATTGTGAAAAGCGCCTAGAAGCACATCGCTAGTTTTACCACAAGCGATCGCACCAGTAGCATCAATACCAATTGCCCCAAAATCCCGTTTATGTTCGTCAGCTTCCGCAAAAGAACGCTCAAAAGCAGCTTTCAAACTAAAACCATCCGTCACCCGAATCACAATTCTGGCAGCCAAACACTCATCCATAATGTGTTCGCCAATTCCGGTACAACTTACCCCTGCACTTCCAGTAGCATAATTTCCCGCCGGCATAGCAGAATCGCTCACCCGCCCAATGCGCTCAAAACCCTTGCCGCCAGTGGAAGTTCCCGCAGCCAAACGCCCCTCAGCATCCAAAGCTACCACTCCGATCGTACCTACCCCCCTTTCTCCCCCCTTACCAAGGGGGGACAGGGGGGGTGAGGCAGGTTCAGCGATGACTCCAGCCATTGCTCTGCTAAAATTACCTTTGCGTTCCTCCATCCACTCGTGCAAACGCAAATCCGTCATCGGATCGTAAATCGGCAAGTGCAGTTCTCGCAACAATTCCGCCGAACCATAATCCGAGAGTACCCGATCGTCCGAAGTCTGCAAAAATTTAGCAAGTTCGATCGGATTCTGAACACGAGAAACATTAATCGCCCCGCTGAAACGCTGCACAAAACCATCCATCAACGAAGCACTCATCCGAATTTGACCGTCTGACTGCACCACAGAACCCGTACCCGCATTAAAACGTGGGTCATCTTCCAATAACCGACAGCCCCGCACCACTGCATCTACGGCACTCGCACCGTCCTTGAGCAGGGGATAAACTTCCTCCAAAACATGATAAAGCGATTTACGTACCGCCTCAATTCCGCCTTTGCTATGTAGAGAACTGCCGGCACCGCCGTGAATAACTAACTTTGGTTGTACCTGTTGCGATGCCATACTTTTTAACTTAACCTAGAATTTTTCCTTTGCAATCTTAACCTCGGTTTTGTAAATGGCAAGAAATTCTTAATTTTCGGTGGTATGGCGACGGCGACGACAGCGTTCCGAGCAATATTTGACATCATCCCAACACTCAGCCCATTTTTTGCGCCAAGTAAAAGGTCGATCGCACACCGGGCAGATTTTTGTAGGTAAATCGGATTTCGATCGCTGCTTAGCCATGTTAATTTTGACAATAGATTATTAACTATAGCTTTTCTCAGTTAGGTGAGGGAATTGGAAATTGGGAATCGGGAATCGGGAATCGGGAATCGGGAATGGTTAGTGATTTTTCTAATAGCCCATGCCCCATGCCCCATGCCCCATGCCCCATGCCGAATCGTCTTAGTAGAACCCGCAGGGCCCTTAAACGTAGGTTCTGTGGCCCGCGTGATGAAAAATATGGGTTTGCACCAATTAATTTTAGTCAATCCCCAGTGCGATTATTTAGGGGAAGAAGCTCGACTCATGGCTGTGCGCGCCGCCGATATATTGGAAAATGCCAGAGTAGTTGAGAGTTTGCCAGCGGCTTTGGTAGGCTGTACAAGGGCGATCGCAACTACAGGAGACGATCGCCCCTTAGCAACAAAGCCAGAAGCACCAGCAGATGCCTTACCTTGGCTCCTAGAAGCCCCCAGCGCCCTAATTTTTGGTCGAGAAGACTGTGGCCTAACTAACGCCGAATTAAACTACGCTCAGCGCCTGATCCGCATTCCCTCCAGCGACGCTTACACATCCCTCAATCTCGCCCAAGCGGTTGCTGTCTGCTGTTATGAACTATATAAGTTAGTTCTCAACCCCCCCATCGAAGTCAACTCCCTCATCGAAGTCAACTCCCTCATCGAAGTCAACTCCCTCATCGAAGTCAACCCCCTCATCGAAGTCAACCCCCCCCTACCCCCCCCTTGGGGGGAAAATCAGGAAACTCCACCCCCCCCTTGGGGGGAAAATCAGGAAACTCCACCCCCCCCTTGGGAGGAAAATAAGGAAACTCCCCCCTACCTCCCCCAAGGGGGGAATGAAGAAGAACCCCCCCCAACCCCCCCCAAGGGGGGAATGAAGAAGAACCTCCCCCAAGCGGTGAAGGAAGAAGATGCTTCTGCTACCTTAGAAAATTTAGAAGGATACTACCAGCAACTAGAAACTTTGTTGTTAAAAGTGGGATACTTGCATCCCCACACAGCAGCCAGCCGGATGGCAAAATTTCGTCATTTATATAATCGCGCCTATCCTTCCGTTGGGGAAGTCGCCATGTTGCGGGGCATCCTGCGGCAAGTAGAATGGGCGATCGGAAAAACTCACCCGATCGGTCCTGTTTCTGATACTCTGGATCAGGCGTTGCCCGATTATCCAGCTCAAAAGGCGAGCGATCCCGATTAAAAATCAGCAATTAGAAGTGTACATTGGTGAAGGAGTAAGACGTGGCAGAGCGGTTTCCCAAGCGATCGATATTCTCAGAGATCTCCTCAATATCATCTCAGCAGTCGAGCAAAACAAATCAGTCTAGCAAATCAGGCCGCCGCGGTTCCACCCAATCGCAGAAACCAAAACCGCCAGCTTCCAGTCAAGCAAAAAAACCTTCGACTCTACCATTGGAACCACCAAGCGGCAGCAGAATTAGGGCAAATTCCCGTGCGACTCCCCCCGCAGAATTAAACACACCAGACTTTTTGTCAAATCCCCAATCTACAATTAGCCGTAAAAAACCCCGAACCACCAAAACTCCCCAGTCGAAGAGCCGTCAATCTCCCAAAAAAGGCCTCGCTGCTGTAGATTTGTTCAATCCACGGCCAACACCAGAAAATCTGAGTCCGGCCAGCAATCCCAACAGCCAGCTTATACCGCCAACCACCCCTGTATCCCGTCCCGGAAATCGCTCCCAGTCCCATCTAGGTCGCATTGCAGACACTGAAACGCCTCCCAAGGTCAAAAAACGCCCAGACCCCAAACAGCGCCCCCAAGCCAGCGATAAACCCCGCAAACGACCCACACCTAGCACGACACCACCGCTGGTGTACGCTACTCGTTTGTTGATTTTGGGAGTTGGGATGGCGGTGATTTGCGGGACAATGTTGTCAGTGGTGAATGCTGTGAGTCGATCGGGTTCCACAGCACAAGAACAGAACGCTCCAGGAGCTAATGGGCAAAAAACTCCCGCAGAAAGTGATAGCGCCGCAGCTACAACCCTAGCCCCCCCTGCACTGCAACTGAATCAAGAATTAGCCACCCTCAAAACGCAAGTTCAGGTTTTGACCACGGAAAACCCTAGCTTGACTGCGGGAGTATTCTTAGTCGATTTAGATAGTGGAAGCTACCTAAATGTTAACGGCGACACTACTTTTGCTTCAGCTAGTACGATTAAAGTGCCGATTTTAGTAGCTTTTTTCCAAGCTGTAGATGAGGGAAAAGTGCGACTAGATCAGATGTTGACCCTACGCGCCGAAGACATTGTGGGCGGTTCGGGAGAGATGCAAGACCAACCTCCGGGTACGAAGTATTCGGCTTTGGAAGTTGCCAAAAAAATGATTGTTGTCAGTGACAATACGGCGACAAATATGATGGTTGAGTTGTTGGGAGGTGCAGAAGTTTTGAATCAGCACTTTGCAACCTGGGGTTTGAGGGCGACGGTTATTCGCAGTAAATTGCCGGATTTAGAGGGAACTAATACTACCAGTCCCAAGGATTTGATTAATATTATTGCCCAGATCGATCGGGGTAATTTGGTGTCAGTGAAATCGCGCGATCGCATTTTTCAAATCATGAGGCAAACCAAAAATGATAGTTTGCTACCCAAAGGTTTGGGGGACGAGGCAATTATTGCTCATAAAACGGGAAATATCAACACTTTGCTAGCCGATGCAGGGATGGTAGATTTGCCAAACGGCAAGCGTTATTTAGTGGCGGTAATGGTGAAACATTCCCCGGAAACAGAGAAGCCTGCTCAAAGTTTGATTCGCGATATTTCTCGGATGAGTTATCAGTATTTGAATGATGGAGAATCCACGGTTGATGCCAAAGTAAAACTTAAAAATTAAACCTGAAGGCAAAAGCCGCTTTAAAAATTTTTTTGTTGTTACCGGATTTTTGGTTTAACTGCTGTATATCTGACCAACTATAAATCAGTTTGCCATATGAAACCAAACATCAGGCTTCCTTATCTGGTAGCATTATCAATTATGGCTGTTGGAGTCTCCCCCTCACCGAGTAATGCCAATCCTTCTCCTCAAGGTGAATTCGACGAAATCACAGTTGTTTCCAATAATATCGAACTGAATCGGGCGAAAAACCTAGCTCGTCAAGCAGCAGAAGTCGCCAACGGTGGCTTGGGGGAATATCGAGCCGAACCTTCTATGCACGGTGTTTCTGCGGAAGCACCGTTTGTAGACAATGGCGATGGTACTTGGACATTTTCTTTTAAAGGAAGCAGACCTGGTTCTTCTGTCTATAGAATAGAAAGCGTTGTTACTGTTTCTCGAAATGGACAGGTCAGAATTGATTACAACGGGCTGATTCGTAACTCCAACCAAATTTGACCGGCAACTTACTTGAGTGGAAATAGCAGTCGCCAAGGCACTTTGGCGGTTGCTATATTTCTGGAAAAGCAGAACCCGTTTCGGCTAGGAAACTGCAACTGCTAAAAGTTCCGCTGCTTCTTTTTCATTCAATTCGTCAAGTTTCTGCCAAACCTGCTGCATCAACTCATCCAATCCCACTCGACTGACAGCGGAAATAGACAAAATCGGAGAGCCATTGATTTCTTGAAGTCTAGCAATCAAATTATCCATTTCTGCGCTTTCTAGATCGATCGCATCTACCTTATTAAAAGCCAAAATCTGCGGTCTATTTGCCAAACCTCGCCCGTAAGCTTTCAATTCTTCCCGAATTGTAATGTAATTCGCGATCGGATCTTCATCGGTAACATCGATCAAATGCAGTAGTAACCGAGTTCGTTCAATGTGCCGCAAAAACTCATAACCCAGACCGGCACCTTCGTGAGCCCCTTCAATCAATCCTGGAATATCTGCAAAAACCGTACCGTCTCCCGTCGGTTTTCTGACTACGCCTAAATTCGGCACTAAAGTTGTAAACGGATAATCTGCTATCTTAGGACGAGCGGCGGATAAAGCAGAAATCAGGGTAGATTTACCGGCATTTGGTAAACCAATAATTCCCACTTCAGCTAATAGCTTCAATTCCAACCGCAGAAACTTGTGTTCTCCTTCTCCACCGGGCATGGCATAATCTGGAGCGCGGTTAGAATTGGTCAGAAAACATTTATTTCCCAAACCGCCTTTGCCGCCTTTGGCAACGCAAAAAGTCTGTCCGGGGGTTACTAAGTCTGCTAAAATTGCCTGAGTTTCCGCATCGTAAACTACAGTACCGCAGGGAACTTCAATTGTGCGATCGTCCCCACCAGCCCCGGTCATATTTTTCGGTGCACCGCGCTTCCCATCCTCAGCTTTAAAGATGCGGTTGTACTGAAAATCTAGCAGGGTTTGCAGACTTTCCACCGCCACCATAAATACTGAACCGCCCCGCCCGCCGGTGCCCCCGCTTGGCCCGCCCGCTGGTACATACTTTTCTCTGCGAAAAGCAACCATACCGTCGCCGCCTTTGCCGGCTGCGACTTGAATATCTGCTCGATCGATAAATTGCATAATTTAATTAGTAATTGGTTATTGGTTATTGGTTATTGGTTATTGGTTATTGGTTATTCCCCATGAACCATTGCCTATTCCCCATGAACCATTCCCGACTCAGTGGTCATTAGTAAGTAGTGGTTAATTATACCATTTGTGAGCATAATTCGCCGGTTTTGCAATATTAAGACCGCACAGTCTTCCTATTCCACGACTATGGGAGATTGGGTAGTTTCAACGCTACTGACTAATGATTCCTGGCTGATGGCTAACAATAGGACGAGATATCTTCCTTGCAATCATCGGCTAAATAGCACAGAGCTCGGAAGCGCATCCCCACCAACTGTTCGTAAAGCGGATTAATCTGGCACATCGCCGGAATGTGTACGATTTTGCGGCCAAATAACACAATATCTCGCTCAAACGGACATTGGGGCGGAATCATTTTACAGACAAAGTGTGCCACCTTGGGGTCGTGAATTTCCCAGCCGTCGAGCCAGTCTTTGACTGGTTGTAGGACATCTTTGTGGGGTGGTTGCAGCGGTTTTGCACTGAGGGGTGTTGCCGCGTGCCACTCCACAGCCGCTGCTGAGGTTGGGGGTTTTTCTAGGGGGTATTCGGTTCCTTCGATGGTGTGTCGGAGAGCTTCTATCACTGTCACATTTTGACCTAATGCTGTACAAAATTTCTCTAGCAATTCATCTTCGCAAAGGGAATAAATACCGTCTGCTAAAGCTACCATGACTGCGGTTCTCAAGAAATTTTCACCGTTGGCGGTACTTTTGCCTAACACACCAGCTAGTTCTTCTGGGGTAATTGGTTGAAAATCTGTCTCCAAAGATACTAAATTTAATTCATCGTGAGTTAGAGTCGCAATCAGTTGTTGCTCGTTTTCGTCAAAGTTGCCGTCAGCCCAAGCAATTGTCAGCAATCCGCGTAGCCATGCGGTAATCTCTTCGTTGGTACAGGCAGATTTCACGTTATTCATCAGTCTTTCCACTTCGATGGACCAGTCAATTTGTTGATTGGGAGTGGAATAAATATTCCCCCCAAAATTATTTTTACTACTTTTTTGTTCGATCGCTCTATTTGTTGAAGGTTTATCCCTGAAGATTGCTCGAAACGCTTGTAGTGGACGTGTTAAAAGCATATTTGTGTGTCAGGATTATCGCTGATCTAGCGAGAGAATTAATGAGCCGATGTTTTTCCCTCAGAATGTCATCTATCTTAAGGGATAAGTTTGTCCGATCTTAACTCTAGCTGCACCAGTCTCGATCGATCTTCACTTTTTGCATATTCTCGGACAATTTTTATGAATTTTTATGTACAAAAGCTACAAAACAAAAAATTAACCAAAACTTATGTTATTGGCTCGATCGCTATTCTTCGGTGTTTGCGCTTCTTAACTCCGGCGACACAAAATCCAGCGCAATTCCATCGGGGGGCGTCCATTGGCCATGGGAAAAACATCACGACCTGTGGCCCAACTGGCAAACCAGGGTGTCGGGGGCCAGGCTGCTTCCGGCAGATGGGTGCGTTCGTACTCAAATACCAATTCATTGGAGATGGGGGCTAGGGGCAAGCCTTCCATCGCCACAGTCAGTTCTTGGGGCGTAAATAAAGTAGACCAGGAAAGTTGGGCTACTTGTCGCACGAGAGCATCTGGTTGGTAGTCACCTACGGATAAAAATGTACTGAAGAGTAATAGACCTCCGGGACAGAGGGAATCGCACATTTTTGCTAGGAACAGTCGCACTTCGTCGCTGTCTCGAAAATGAGAGATGACTTCGGCGGCGACTGCAAGTTGGTAGCGAGCCGGTTTCATCCGCACTAAGGGGTCGAGTACATTGCCTAGTGTCACTGTGACTGGTAAGTTTTCGGCTGTCGCAGCAGTTTGTAACTGTTCTGCAAAAGCTGGGGTTAGTTCGATCGCATCCACAGTATAGCCCAATCTCGCCAAGGGCAAAGTGTTGCGGCCGGTACCAGCACCCACGTCCAAAATCCGCACGCGATCGGGACTTCCCAATTCAGCAACCGTTGTCATCAATTTTGCGTCTGGATGGGAGCCGAATAGGGGAGCTTCCCTGGTATCTACCCAACTTTTATACTGTTCTCCTACTGTGGAGGTCGCCACGAGCACTTTGCAAGCTAAACCAGTTTGCGGAGGCTGAACTGACTCGTATTGAAGTATCAGCATCGAAGCAGTGGAAGACTGGTAGCCTTGTTCTAATTTGCTGGCTAACAGTTTGCTCAGTTCCTCTTTTCTGTCTGCTGGCAGAGGTCTGTCGAGAGTGGTGAATAGTTTTTCAATTGACTGGAGATAGTGGTTTAGCATCCCCGGTACACAGGGAAACACTATTTCTCCGCGGGCGGTAATTCGAGTATTTATTTTGTAGAGAATAGCTTGCTGGAGAATATCAGGATTTACTACCAGCGGTAGCTTTTCAGTCTGGTTGATGGTACTGTCGCCGCCCATAAATTCCGCTCAAGGAAAACAATATTTACGTAGTTAACAGTTGACAGTTAACAGTTGACAGTTAACAGTTAACTGTTAACTGTGATTAGTTGCTGCCAGTAAAAGTCACGAGGGGGAATTTTGACTGAGCTTCATTCATTGGTCGCCGTCTGCCTTCCTCTTGCCAGTAGTTGATTACTTCTGTGGCTTGGTTGAGGACTTCGACGCGATCGTTGTCGGCAATCCAGTGTTTGGCTTCGAGTTCGTTTTTGAGATCTTCCCACGCATCCTTGCGGGGCCAGAAAAAGTAAGCTGTCAGCGGGCTAGTTCCTTTACCGACCACTTGGTCAACGGCGAGGGCAACATTCTCTTCTAGCCAGAGAACTTTTAAGATGAACTTGGACAAACAAACCTCCGGGGTTTCGATCGAACTTATTAAAAATTTCTACAATCGCTAAGCTTAGCATACTTTTGCCATTTTTACTCAAAATTCCGACATCGGCTCAGGTAAAATGCCAATAGTTAACTGCGGGTGGGGCACTGATGACAGCAGACAGAGCGATTGTAGTTTTTGATATTGACGGTGTGGTGCGAGATGTGTCTGGTTCTTACCGACGGGCGCTGGCGGATGCGGTGGAGCATTTCACGGGGGGTGCTTTTCGTCCCAATTCTATTGATATTGACTCTCTCAAGTCTGAGGGAGTGTGGAATAATGACTGGGAAGCTTCACAAGAGTTAGTTTACCGTTATTTTGAGGGAATTGGTCGATCGCGAACCGAAAGCGCGATCGACTATAACAACTTAGTAGCATTTTTCCAAAGTCGCTATCGTGGTCCCGACGAGCAAAATTGGACTGGTTACATTGGCGACGAACCGCTGCTGCTAAGTCCGGCTTACCTGGAAAGTTTAACGACAGGTGGCATAGTTTGGGGCTTTTTTAGCGGGGCGATGCGGGATGAAGCTACCTATGTTTTGTCAGGGAAACTCGGCTTAAATTCCCCTGTATTAGTGGCGATGGAAGATGCACCGGGAAAACCCGATCCTACTGGACTATTTGCGACTATTGAAAAATTGGAAAACCTGAACGCTTTACCAGAAAGTTTGCCTGTGGTTTATGCAGGAGATACTGTTGCAGATATTTACACTATTGTCAAAGCCAGTCAACTACAACCCTCGCGAGTTTGGCTGGGAATTGGAATTTTGCCACCTCATGTTTTGGAGGATGCGGTGCGGTGCCAAGCTTATACTGCGGCGCTACAAAATGCTGGTGCTGTATCAGTATTGAGGAATGTTGAAGAGTTGACTCCGGCACTGATTTGGGAATTATTAATGGGGATAGGGAATAGGGAATAGGGCATTGGGAATAGGGAATAGGGCATTGGGCATTGGGGATTGGGGATTGGGGATTGGGGATTGGGGATTGGGGATTGGGCATTGGGCATTGGGAATTGGGGATTGGGAATTGGGAATTGGGAATTGGGGATTGGGAATTGGGGATTGGGAATTGGGAATTGGGGATTGGGGATTGGGAATTGGGGATTGGGAATTGGGGAAGAAGTAATGGGTTATTGGTTACTCTAACGAACAAATAACCAATAACAAATAACAAATAACCAATAACCAATAACCAATAACTTTGGTATTATTTCAAATTCAAGAATTTATCCAAAGCACTGACTGCAACTGGTGGCCAACGGCGGGTATTTTTAACCCAATCGAGGTCTTTGTAGCGGGAGTCGAGACCGACGGCGGCAACCCAATTGCTCTCAGCTTCCCCACGCTGTCCTGCCTCCCACAGACAAGCGCTGAGGGCTGCTCTCATGTCGGCAAATTGGGGGTATCTGCGAACAATGTTTTTCATGTTGCGAATTGCTTCTTTGGTTTGTCCATTTTGATAAAGGGCGAGGGCGTGGTTGGCGCGAGCAAAGGCGTATTCAGGTGCTAGTTCAAAGGCTTTGTTGTAGTCGATAATTGCTTGTTTCCATTGACCTAAACCTGCTTCGGCGTTGCCTCGGTTGTTGTAGGCTGCTGGATCTTTTGGGTCTAATTCTAGTACATGATTGTAGTCGGCGATCGCTTCTTCCCACCGTCCTAAACCTTCTAAGGCTGTGCCACGGTTTAAGTACGGATCGGGAGCTTCGGGAACGAGTTCGATCGCTTTTTCGTAGTCGGAAATTGCTGCTTGTAGCTGGTTCTGACTGACTCTAGAATTACCACGGTTACTCCAAGCGGCTGCTCGATCGGGAAATTTGTCAATGATTTGAGTCCAAAAGCTTTCAGCCAGGGGGAATTTGCCTTCATTTGTCGCTTCAAAAGCTTTCTGAACCAGTTCTGCTAACTGCTGCTGGGGATCGGTAATATCTGTGGCTTGAACTTCTGCGGAGGCTGGGATTGCATTGCCTAGCCAAACTATCCCACTTACAACTAATACTGTCAAAAATGTCAAGAGCGATCGCATCATAGCTGTTGGTAGTTAAAACTTTACTTAACATATTATATTGTTAAGTCTTGACTAGATCGGGTAGGGGGAATTATATGAAAAAACGCTTGCTAATTTTGGGAGGAACGGGGGATGCGACTCAACTGGCGGCGCGGGCTTCCCAAATCCCTAACTTGGAGGTGATTTCTTCCCTAGCAGGACGCACTAAACAACCTTCCACCCCAACGGGTACGCTGCGAATTGGTGGCTTTGGGGGAGTATCTGGACTGGGTGAGTATTTGACCGATCGCGCGATCGACTTGTTAATTGATGCGACTCATCCGTTTGCTGCTCAGATTTCGATGAATGCAGCCACCGCTGCTGCTGAATTTCAATTGCCACATTTGATGCTGGTGCGTCCTGCTTGGACTCAGGTGCAGGGCGATCGCTGGATTGAAGTCGAAAACCATCAAGAGGCTGCAACGGCTTTATCTGAGCGATCGCAGCGCGTATTTCTCACCATTGGTAGACAGGAATTGACTGCATTTTCTAGTCTAGATTCTATTTGGTTTTTGATTCGGGCGATCGATCCCCCAGCCCTAGGTATTTTATACCCAAACAGCAAATTAATCTTAGAAAAAGGGCCTTTTTTCTTAGAAAATGAACGGGAATTGTTGATCGAACATCAGATTGATACCATTGTCAGCAAAAACAGCGGTGGTGATGCGACTTATGCCAAAATTGTCGCGGCGCGGGAATTGGGAATTCCCGTGGTGATGGTGAACAGGCCACCGATACCGGATGGGGAAGTCGTTACTGATGTCGAAGGGGCGATCGCTTGGCTGATGAAACATTTAAATTAATGTTCTATTTGTCCACGGTGATACTCACTATTTCCGCATCTATAAACCTCTACCGCGTTTGACAGAAGAAACTCAACTGAAGTAGTTTTTTTAGACAAAAATCGAGGCAATGAGTTGGGCGATAGCCAAGACATTAGCCCTGGGGCAAGCTGTCGATTAATCCTCTAAATCGTGCAGCGTCGCGACATCAAACCAATAGTCTACGAGTATTTGGACATCTCGTTTCAATTGAGCAAAATCGATCGGCTTGATAATGTAGCTGTTGGCACCAGATATATAGCAGTCTTCAATATCTTTAGGATTGTTGGAAGTGGTGAAAATTACCACGGGAATGGTTTTAAGCTTGACATCTTTTTTGATCTGGCGTAACACTTCTGGCCCGTCAATTCCGGGCAGATTCAGGTCAAGCAAAATCAAGCCTGGACGGGGAAAAATTTTGCGATCGACATAACTCCCAGTCCGGTACAGAAAAGCCAAGGCTTGCTCACCATTAACACATCGCTCAATGGTAAGGGGAATGGGCGATCGGCGCAAAAAGCGCTGTAGTGCCTCAAAGTCTTCGTTGCTGTCTTCCACCACTAGCAGCGATCGGTTTTGCCTGATTCTAGGGCTGAAACTGTTATTCATAGGGTTGTCTGGGGCGATAGGGTGAAATAAAACGTACTGCCTTCATTGACGCTCGATTCGACCCAAAGTCGGCCGCCGTGCCGTTCCACAATTTTGCGGGCAATGGTTAACCCAGCCCCCGTACCACCACCAAAGTCATCTCGCCCGTGCAACCTACGGAATATCTCAAAGATTTTTTCAAAATGCTGTAGCGGGATACCAATGCCGTTATCGCGGACGTAGAAGGTGTAGGGAATGCCCAGTGCTGTAGCTGGTGTAGCTTGCTTCTGGCTAGCAGCCTGCTGAGTGCTGAGGGAAAAAGTGTTGGTTTCGTCCCCATTATGTTCGATAAAGCCAATTTCAAGCCATTTTTGGGCTTTATTGCTGTATTTAATCGCGTTACCAATCAGGTTGGTGAAAAGTTCGTTAATTTGAGTGCGATCGCACTCAATGCTGGGCAGGGGGCGAGGAACGCGAAACTCAACCTCACTCTGGGGTCGAGAAATCGTCAGGGTGGCGATGACATCTTGTACTAATTCATCTAGATTTAGGGTTTGCCGTATCAACTCAGCACGTCCCACGCGGGAAAAGTGGAGGAGTGAATTAATCAAATCTTCCATGCGCTGCGTCAGCCGCAGCATAGTTTTTAATTTCGCCACCCCATCCTCATCGAGTACATCTTCATAGTCCTCCATCAAGAAATTGGCATAGTTGTTAATGCCTCGCAGCGGTTCTTTCAAATCGTGGGAGGCAATGTAGGCAAAGGAATCGAGTTCTTCATTGCTGCGCTGCAATTCAAAATTCATGGATGCCATTTCATCTGCTTGGTGGAGCACAATGCCCACAATCAGGCTGCGCAGTTCGGCAACCACTTCTATTTCGCAGGGTTTCCAGGGTAAGGAACAACCTTGTACTGTTTCCTGCCACAACTCAAAGGATTTGCGGGGTGACATTCGCCAGCTACCGTCTTCTAAAACTTCTACAGGCTTGTTGGGATTGCCGCCCCAATTCACGGTTTGCAATACTTCGGGACGAAACCAGATAATGTAATTGTGGTGAGCTTTGGAAATTTCTAGGGCTAATACTCCACTGCCGATCGCCTTAAATGACTCCGCCGCCTGGTAATCTTTAGAGAGCGATCGCGTTTCAAATAAGCTGTTATCAAAGTGAGGTTTAAGCCAATCGAGTAAGGCGTATACTTCTGGTTCCGAGGGCACTTTTCCGACTCGAATGCACTGATTGCCACTGCATATTACCGCTCCGGTGGCATTGACTAAATCCAGTAACTGAGCTTTCAGTTGCACCAAGCCATCGACGAAATACTCAGCTTGAGATAATGCTTCTATAAACAGAGTTTGCAGTGACTTTAATTGAATTTTGTAATCGCTGTCTTCCCTGGATTCTTTATTTGCCAATTCTACAGACATCACCTGTCCGATAAATTCGCAAACGGTGCGGGTGTTATAAGGAACATATTTGGGAGACAAATGATGACAAGCAATCAACCCCCACAGCTTTCGATCTTGCATCAGAGAAATCGACATAGAGGCAGTTACGCCCATATTTTCCAGGTATTCTAGATGCAGGGGAGAAACGCTTCGCAACACTGATAAACTCAGATCTAGCGGTTGATTCGTGACCGGATCGAGTTCTGGAATTAAGGGAACGGGCTGATAGCGGGCATCGCAAATCAGGCGCACCCAGTTGAGGGTGTATAGCTGTCTGGCTTGCTGAGGAATATCAGAGGACGGATAGTGTAGGTTGAGATAGGGCGTTTCTTGGTCGGTATCTTCAGCAATGACGATACCTGCCCCTTCTCGATCGAACCTGTAGATCATCACGCGATCGAAGCCAGTAATTCGCCGGACTTCTTTCACAACCACTTGGCAAATTTCTAAGAGAGTCGGTGCTTTTTGAATGCGATTAATGGTTCTTTTTACCTGGTGATAAAAATCAAAGAAATTAGTTTTTTCTTGAACTTTCTTTGGTTCTATTTCCAAAACAATGCTTCGACCTGAACGATGTACAATCCCATCAAAATAAAGATCATTATTCAAATGCTCGATTGATAAACTGAGAGGATTAATACTATCAAAATCCGAATTCAGACATTGTTTTATCTGCTGAATTTGCTCGGCATCGAATAAGTCTGAAAGCGGCTTTCCCAACAGTTCTGTGGGTGGGAAACCAATCAATTCTTGAGTGTTGCTGCTGGTTTGAATGATTTCGAGGGTGGGTACTTGCAAAACTAGCAAAACCCCGTGCGACTGAATCGTTCCCGGAATATGAATCGGCTCGCGATCGCAATTTGTCAGATCGAGCGTGTGATCGGTCATATCGTAATTGGCAAACTTCTGCTACAGTTTGTTGCTTAATTTGAAATTAGTTAATCCGTTGTATTATACTATATTTTAGGATAATTATCGATCTATCAATTGGACAATTTTTTCATACTCAAAATCTTCGGAAAGTTCCAGCACCCTAGCAACAAAGGAACTGTACTCTGGCTGTAATTGTTGCAGCCGGTTAATTTCCAGATCCACATCTTCAACATAACATCCTTTAGCTGCTTGATACAAGGCCAGCAATTCTTCTTTGGGCGGCAACACCATTTCCTGCGGGCTAGCAGCTAAACATACAGCCTCAGTCAATTTCTCATCAGTTGATACTGGTGCGTATATCCACGACAAATTTAAATAACTCTTGATTTTGTCTAGTAATATCAATTCCGGTTGTATCGTCAGGTGATTTAACCGCGAAGGCGCGAAGTACGCGAAGGAAGAGAAGAGAGAGTTTAATACAGGACTCGGAAGAGAGGTCTATTAAACCCGCCCCCACCCAACGGTAAATCCCCGCCAACATTTTTGAGATTTGATAAACATCCTGGTTGATGTAGTCGATTTGTGTGTGGGTGCGGGTTTTTCGAGATTGTTTGTATTTGTGATATCTTGTTGGTAAAAGCCGCTCCTACAGGGTGTTCGCACCTACCAATAGAAAATTCGTTATTTCCGCCACATATCAAATTGATCTTCCGAACAGCCGTTGAGATATTGATTGTTGACCCAACCGTCCAAAATTTCAAAAGTCTCATTGGGAGCAGTCCCATGAGTTCTCGCCGCAATTTTCACCCATTTTCCCTTTCTGCTAACAGCCCTAACTCCGTCTCCTCTTTTTAGTTTAACAACAACTGGGTAATTATTTCCGGGACCTTTCCGAATGTTAACAGTCCCTGTTTTAACATTAATAAAGGAGCATTTAGTTTGCTCTTTTAAAGCTTCTACTTTGTCGGGTGACAGAGTTTGCTCTTTACCAAAAACTGGAAAACTGACCAGGGAAAAGCCAAAAGTGGCGACGGCGGCTGCAATGAAAAAGGCTTTTGATTGAGTCAAACTCAGCATCTATTTAATCTCCGTGGGTTAATAAGGACTCTTGGTCCTTACTACTAATTTTTATTTAACTGAGGCAAACCACTCGGTAATACCTTGGGCGATCGCCTCTGCTAACTTCTGCTGTTCTTTCCCATTGACAATCCATTCAAACTCATCAGGATTAATCATAAATCCTAATTCCATTAAAACCGAAGGAGCAACGGCAGGACGAGTCATCGCTAGGTTGTTCCAGAATACACCATAGGAAGGACGATTCAATTTAGCCACTAAATAGTTATGCAAAAACATTGCCAAACTGTGCGCTTGTGGGTGAAACCAAAAAGCGCCAACTCCTTTAGTATTAATGGCATCCCCGTTATCTGGTAAAGCATTGTAGTGAAGAGAAATTGCGATCGCAGGTGCTTCTTTTTGAATCATTTCCACCCTCGGTGGTAAATCCAGATCCACATCTTCCACCCGCGTCATTACCACATTTGCACCCCGATTTACCAATTCCTGACGTACCAATTTTGACACAATTAAAGCCACAGTTTTTTCTCGGTAGCCTGTGGGCCCGACACCCCCTGAATCTTCTGGCCCGCCGTGCCCCGGATCTAACAGTATTTTAATTCCCGACAGCGGCTTTGCTTGTGGATTAGCCATCTGGCTGGCTTTCACAGGGGGGTGTTTTAAGGACAGCACTAAAGTTGTGCCATCATATCTCAATTTGTAACCCCACTGTTGCGCTGATTTGAGATTAAAAGTATATTGTAGTTGCAATGGGGATAGTTGTTGCCATGTCAAACGTGAAATTACTGGGTCATCATCGAGGCGAATAATATCTGTTTGAGCGGTGGTATTGTACAGCGTTAAAGTGAACGCGCGTTCACCTTCTTGTACGGTGACGGGGACTGGTATTTCTAGGGGAAATAAGACTTCGGTCCAGCCGGGAACTTGACGCGATCGCGCGCTGCGAATTAGCGATCGCGGCGGCACTGTATCCTTGACAATTTTTACTTCTGATGCTTTTATCCAAGCACCGTAATCGAGTCGAATCCATTCTCCTTCGCGGCCAATAATTGTGGCTCTTGTTCCCTTGGGTAGAGGCGTCATCCGAGAAAAATCGGTACTCGCGCCAGTGCGGGCAACACCTGGTTCTGCTGTCACTTCTGCTACTTCCAAATCAGCAGGAGAAAGAATAGATATTTTGCCCGTTCCTTGCTGGCTGACTGTTTGATTATTCATGGTTAGTTCAAATACAGGCACTCCCAAATCTACTTTTTTGCTGTTATTTATTTGGGAGTTAGACTCATTGCCCATTGCCAAGGAGGTGTCAGACTCAATGCCCCCCCTTGCCAAGGAGGTGTCAGACTCAATGCCCCCCCTTGCCAAGGAGGTGTCAGACTCAATGCCCCCCATTGCCAAGGAGGTGTCAGACTGAATGCCCCCCCGAAGCTCGGGGGTGTCAGACTCAATGCCCCCCCGAAGCTCGGGGGTATCCGACTCAATGCCCCCCCGAAGCTCGGGGGTGTCCGACTCAATGCCCCCCCGAAGCTCGGGGGTATCCGACTCAATGCCCCCCCGAAGCTCGGGGGTATCCGACTCAATGCCCCCCCGAAGCTCGGGGGGGTTGGGGGGGGTTTTAGCGCAGCCTTGATATTGTTGAGTACCAGTTTTAATAGGAGAGTTTTCGCCTAATAATACAGATTTATTATCTGGCAATTCAACTTGCGATCGCGCTTTTAAAGGAATAGTTTCGCCAGCCAATTTTACCGAAACCTGAGCATTCATAGGTGCGATCGCCCCAAAGCAAATATATTCCCCCGGCAAAGTTGCCACATCCACTTTCGGTGTCAGAGAATCCTTGGCAAAAGCCAATCCTAAAGGAATTGTTGCCTGAGTTGGCTGCCGCGTCACCTTAATTTTGACTTCCTGATTGTTGTAACGCAGTGTAAAGACATTTTCTCCGACTTGTAGGGGAAAAGTAGGGGCAAAATGACCGGCTTGAGTGCGGGGGATCTGGTTGCCATTTACCAAGACTTGTCCCGATGGTGGTGCTGTGCCAATTAAAAAAATGCGATCGACTGTAGTCTGGTGATTAGGAGGAGGATAAGCCACAAACAAAGGCTGGGCGGCAACAGTTACGGGGGCGATCGCCAAAATTATCCCGAACACAACTAAGGCTAAAAATTTTATCATTCTCAATCGCAGCTAATAGAGAGTCTGTGCTGACCTAATTTTATCAGGTTTATTACCATTTTATATCCCTTATCTGCACAACAATACGAAATTTTGTGTAGCCACAGTTTCCTAATTTTCCCGGCTAAACAAATATTATTTGTCCTGAAAGTCATATGTTTGACAGTATATTAACTACTTCTTGAAATTAAATAAAACAGCTAAAATTTTGTATATTCTGTACTATTGGTTGTAAATCGGGACGTTTTAAATACTTTTAAATTTTATAAAAATTAGCTATTTATCATCCGGAATATTGAGGGCATTGGCGAAGGTTAAAACTATATTCAGATCGATAGGTAACGCTTTGATGAGAATTTAAAAATCATCAAGTACATCCATCCAGAACCTAGGAGTTTTCATGAAATCTAAATTGATTGCACAAATATTGTTATCTGCACTAGCAGTATCCGGTACTATGGTAACTGCAACAACAGTGCAAGCGGGTCCAGCCACTTTGGTTGCTAACGAAACGACAGTATTTCAATGTGTTGGTTCAGGTCGAAACTTAGCAACAATTGCCAAGCGAGGAAATCGTACCACCGACCCGATAATTCTGTGGCGCACCACAGAATTTGGTCGCGAGTTTACTCCCAGCCAGCGCTGTCAAGCGGTTTCCAGAAGATTGACACAAGCGGTTGCTAATAATGGCGGAAGCTTAAGTAATTTACTGTTAACTACAGGTACTGTTAATAGCCTACCCGTTGTTTGTTTCGTGAGTGGGCGTGGACGCTGCAACTCTAGCAATACACTATTTACTCTTGACCGCAAAAATGCCAGCAATCCTGGTGCCGTGCTCACCCGTTTGGTCAATTTTGCCGAAAACGGTGTTGGTGAAGCCGTAGTTTCCAGAACTCGTCCTACTGATGAACCGGAACAGCAGTACGTTTCTTTGCAAGATTTAGTCGATCGAGCTTTGAATACAGCCCCAGCGCCTGTGAAAGCCCAACCAAGCAATCGAGGAATCTAATACCATTTCTCTAAAATCGTGCAACAATCTTTGACCCCCCCTAACCCCCCCTTATAAAGGGGAGGGACAAGACTACTGTTGCATTCTTTTTTAAAACTTTCCCAGAAGTCGGGGATTTGTGCTTGGGCTGTGAGGATTCGAGGATTTAAGGGCTGACGGTGTGGGTGTAAATCAACTAAAATATATCCGGGTGCAACTACTAACTAGCAGAATCTAAAATATGTAGGAACACTCAACAGCAGTGTACCTACAAATATGACTTCCTACATAAATCTACCTGCCTCAGATCCAGGAGTTATCATGAAATTAAAATTTGTCGCACCTTTATTAGCATCCGCTTTAGTTTTGACCGGTACTGCTGCATTGGCTGGTCAAGGAAAAACTCGGCTTGTCACCAATACTTTAAATGACACGACGACAACATTTCAGTGCGTTACTTCCGGTAGGAATTTTGTGACTATTGCGCGACGGGGAAATGTGACGACAGATCCCATAATTCTGTGGAAATCTAGGGAATTCGGACCAGAATTTACACCTTGGCAGCGCTGTCAGATTGTTTCCAACAGATTGACCAAAGCAGTTGCGGACAACGGCGGGCGCTTGACCAACTTACAGTTAACAACAGGTACGATTAATAACCTCCCTGTGGTTTGTTATGTGAATGGAAGAGGGCGTTGCAATTCTCAAAATATCTTGTTCACCCTGGATAGCAAAAATGCTAAAAATCCCAGTGAAGTTTTAAGCAGATTAATTAATTTCGCCCAAGATGGCGGTGGACAGGTAACAGTTTTGAGAACCAGAAACCCAGAGCAATTATCTTCCCAGCAGTTTATTCCCTTTGGCGATTTGGTCGATCGCTCTTTTCATTCAACTACAAACAAACCATCTGTTCCCGCCGAAAAACCAGAGAGCGATCGGGGTATTTAATATTTAATTTGTTGGTAGTAAGGACTTTAGTCATTAACAGATTCCCAGGAAGAGCCTGGGAATCTGTCATTTATACTGAATTTTAATCAAAGTAATTAGTCATAAAACACTACCAAAAATTCTATTTTATGCTAAATCTTCCTTCACGCCCTTTGCATCTTCGCGGTTGATTAAATAAATATTATTTGACTAAAAAGCGATTAAAATAAAGAAATAAATGCAAACATAGCCATACAAACAACAGTGAATCGAGTTTCTCCCGCCATTGTAATTTTAGGTCAAAACAGCCAGCCGATCGCCCGCAAAATCGCCACACTTTTCCCCGGTTCACTGATTTACGGTTTGAGCGATCGCACAACCGATGCCGATATCAACATTACCAACTTCGGCGAAACCTTGCGGGAATTATTTACAACCGAAACCCCAATTATCGGCATCTGCGCCGCCGGAATTCTGATTCGCACCCTCGCCCCACTCCTATCAGACAAACGCGCCGAACCCCCTGTCTTAGCCGTAGCCGAAGATGGCAGCGCCGTTGTACCCTTGTTGGGCGGTTTGCACGGGGTTAATGACTTGGCCAGAGAAATTTCCCAAGCCCTCGGCGTGCAGCCAGCCATCACCACTACCGGAGATATCCGGTTTCGCACCGCCCTACTCAGTCCTCCCCAGGGCTATAATTTGGCCAATCCAGAGGATGCCAAAACTTTTATTTCAAATTTGCTCGCCGGGGCGAAAGTACGCATTGAAGGCGCAGCCAACTGGCTCTTGGAGAGTAATTTGCCGATCGCCCCCGACGCAAAATTGACTATTCACATCACCGAAAAAGCCATAAAACCAACACCAGATTGTTTGGTTTACCATCCCAAAACAGTGACAGTCGCCCTCACGCAAATATCCAATATTCAGCCAGAAATAGCGATTTTACTTATCCAGCAAGTCTTGGCAAAATCCGGTTTATCCCTAGCTGCAATTGCGGGAATATTTGTCATAAAAAATGACATGGGCAGTCCGGCGCTGACAGCGATTTCAGATTATTTTAAAGCCCCCGTCCGTTTCTTCAATCTATCAGAACTGACAGAATTTGACTCGGTTAAATTAATAGAATATAACGCAAATTTTGATGTGACGGCGGCACAAATTGCCCTGACAGCAGCCGGTGCAAACAGTCAGTTAGTCGGGTACGATCGCCTCAACCAACTCAGTTGCGCCATCGCCCTGGCAGCCCAACCCCTAGATGGTGAGGCGATCGGCATTAGTCGCGGCCAACTGGCGATCGTCGGTACTGGGCCAGGCGGCGCGCCCTGGATGTCCCCGGAAGTTAAGGAAATTCTGCGGGAAGCTACGGATTGGGTAGGTTACAAGTTCTATCTTGATTTGGCGGGAACCCTGCGTCCAGGCCAGCAACGACACGATTCTGACAACCGCCAAGAAATCGATCGCGCCCGTTTTGCCCTAGATTTAGCAGCATCGGGAAAGTCTGTCGCCGTGGTTTCGTCGGGAGATCCGGGGATTTTTGCCATGGCGGCGGCGGTGTTTGAGGCGATCGACCTCGACAGCAAACCAGAATGGGATGGTATCGATATCCGTGTCGCACCGGGCATTTCTGCCATGCAGGCCGCCGCGGCTGCCATCGGAGCACCTCTGGGACACGATTTTTGCGCGATCTCGCTTTCGGATATTCTCAAGCCTTGGGAGGTGATTGAACAGCGAATTGCTGCGGCTGCGGCTGCTGATTTAGTCATTGCATTCTACAATCCCATCTCGAAACAGCGGATTTGGCAATTGTCTAAGGCGATCGAAATTTTGTTGCAAAGTCGATCGGCTCAAACCCCCGTAATACTAGGTAGAAACCTCGGCAGAATAGGACAATCCGTGCGCGTTTGTACACTAGGTGAATTCCAGCCCGAAGACGCGGATATGAGAACTTTGGTAATTATTGGTTCCAGTCAGACTCGGATTATTCCCCGCAAATATGGAGATGTTTGGGTTTACACCCCCAGACGATATCAGAAATAATCAGCCCTTGAGTGGACGGGGCAGGGCTGTTTCATTCTTTTGTAGGGGCTGCCCCCCGTGGCTGCTCCAGTCTCACCAAACACCTATGGGGGCAGGGCTTCGCGCATTCTATTTTTGACTGAATACAATCGTCAGGGCGATCGGACTTTTTCCCCTCACTTTCCTCCTGTCATTCCTACCGCAAATTTTGAATATCTTCAACACTCAAACCAGTAGTTTGACTAATAGTTTGATTGTCCAGAACATTCAGAAGTTGCCTAGCAATTTCCAGAGCTTTTTCTCGCATTCCTAGCGCGATTCCTTCTTCTCTGCCTTCTTCTCGCCCTTGTGCGAGTCCTTCTTCAATTCCCTTTCGCAAGATTCCCTGCTGATCCATAATATACCTCTCGCGATCTTCTAAATCTTTCAACTCTTCAGCATTCAAATTAGTTTCATTAGCAATCGCAAAAGCTTGTTGTATTTCGGAGACATTTTCCATTGTGGACGGCACTACTTCCAAACTGGGGGCATTTTTCATAAAATAAACCCACTTATCAGTCAAAGTTTCCAACTCATCCAATTGTTTGTTGAATTTCGGCAATTCAATAAATATCATTTCCATCCCTGGGTCTGGATACTCAAATAAACGTTCTTTCTCCTTGAACAAAAAGTGAGAAATTACTTCTCGGTCATTGTCAAACATTTCAAAATCAGTAATTGTCAAAGCAATTACAGGTTTTAACTTAAAGTAACCTTCACCGCGCATCAGTTGTGTCGAGTAAGTTTTCGCAGTATTGTAAACCACCCGTTTCGCAAAAGATTCTACATTTAAAACTTGCATCTCGATAATTACAGTTGCGCCATCTGCAAGTCTGGCTTTGACATCCAGGTAAGAGTCTTTGAGATACTGTACTCTCGATGCTAAATACGGGTCAATAATTTCTAAGTCGGCGATGGTGGGGTTGCCATCATAGATCATGGCATTGAGAAAGCTGATTAAAATTGGTTTGCTTTGATTGGAGCCGAATATTTTTTTGAATGCAAACTCGATTTTGGGGTTAATGAATCTCATGGTCAATCTATGTTAAAGTAGTTTACCTATAGCAATCCTAAATCATTTGTGAATTTCTTACTCCTTAATAAGGGGAGGGTTGGGGTTGTGAATTTCTTACTCCCTCCCCTTAATAAGGGGAGGGTTGGGGTGGGGTAAAAAACTTTACGACTCCTGCAAGGATTGCTATATTATTTTAACCCATTGAGAAAATGGATGGGGCGAGTTACCAAAACTAGATATTTCATGCTCTATCCAACCTTGAGCCGATCGATAATGAAGTCCATCAGCCATTAGCATTTGCTCTATCTTCTATTAGATATCTCCTCAAAAGGCTTTCAAGAACAGGCAGGCGCCGTCCTGCCCTTCGACTCCGCGGTTCAGCCAGCGGAGCGGTGCCCTGAGCGGAGTCGAAGGGTCGAAGGGATGCCTGTTCCACAATAATTATGCCAGATGTCTAGGGAGCATCCCGAATTTGCAAATATATCGGTAGGGGCGAAGCATGACCGTAGTAAATCTTTCCTTTTAACCAATAACTTATCTGCGGTCATGCTTCGCTGCTCAAACCTACTGCTTGCAAACGTTGGATAGCCTCAATTTTCGCCCGCTGCTTTCCCCGCAAAAACTCAGGCGACTCTTCCTGTGACGCGCAGACATTTAGCGATCCGATTACACTACCGCTACCAACATTGCCATTACCAAAGATAGTGAACTTGTGACTATTAACAATCCCTTTCCGTAATAATACCGATCGCAAATTTAATTTATTAACATCTTCTCCGAAAGCATCAGAGAACAACTGCCATAGCTCGTAGCCGATATCTTTAGCATAACCCTCAGTACAATTCAGCCCTTGAGCAATATCGCCATACTTTTGCCGCTTCAGAACGCCCTCAATCACCCCAAGTTGCATATCATCTAAATGCTTACCAGTTTTCGCAAAGACCACTTCATCTGCAAAAGCCAGTGCTTCTTGAACGTTCATCAGGTTTCCTCACAACCTCGCAACCATACAATTATAACCGTCAATATCCGACTATTTTCGCCTTAAATACAAAAACGGTTGAATCGGTCTTAAAATTTTCTACATTATCCGACTTTTTTCGACTTTTTTCGACTATACAAATCAATGTGCAAGTTGTATTGTGGTTAGTGT
>RDXH01000010.1 GCA_004292745.1 Oscillatoriales cyanobacterium
GTAGAAGGAGCCGACTCCCTACGTAGAAGCAGGAAGTAAGTTTTAAGTGTCCGAGATGTCATTCTTGTCCGCTTTATGTCAATCTTATGTAGCAGTCGAGCCATCATAGCTGAAAGACCCTTCACCTACTAGAGAGTTAGTCGAATCAAAAAAACTTAAACTAAAATTAAGTGAGGCTGCCTGTGCTGAGTTGACCCCAGTCAAGCCAAATCCCACAACAGCACCTGTCACAGCTACAGTAAATTTACGTAAAATATTAGTCATTGTTTACCTAATTTTTGTATTGTCAAGTATTGGATCGAGGAGTTTTGTTTTTGAACTTCCTCTGCTAAAGTAGGTCAATTAAAAATACCAAATACCCCAATTGCCGACTTCTTTAAGCGATCGACAATCCCCGATCGGCATCTGTGACCTTTAATCCGGCGCACTTACCGCTCCGTAATTTTACACATGAATACCCACCAGAAACATCTCCAATAATCATGTTTATCAAATCTTTAATAAAAATTACGCTATTATGAAGATTTAATCAAACTTATGGCTACAACTCCTAGGAAAATCAGCGCATCTGTTGTTAGTTGTTTCTGATTCAAAACCAAAAATTCCCCCTTGAATCTTACAAAAGTTAATTATGTTTAATTTTTAGTTGTTATTAATCCTTAAAATTTCCTTACTTGATGCCCCATACTCTCAACCTGTAAATTATCTTTTGCCCGCCACTGCCAAACAACGGATCTCAACCACATCAATTGAAAATGCTGCTGACCCTTTTAGATCCAGAACAAAATACCCCTCTGCAACAGTGGAGTTTTGAAAGCGAATCCATTGTTCGCATCGGCCGTTCTCCTGAAAATCACGTTGTGATCCCCAATGCTCTAGTCTCCCGGCAGCACCTGGAATTGCAAAGAATTAAAAGTGGTGCATCCAGTCAGTGGTATTTAGTCAATTCTGGGACTAATGGGACTTTTGTTAACGGTATGCTTTTATCTCAGGGATGGATATCCGACGGTGCTTTAATCCAGTTGGCGCGGGGCGGCCCACTGCTACATTTCCAAGTCACCACCATTGCCTGTGGTGGCAAAATCGAAGCCATGCCTCCCATCGGTCGTCCCTCTCCCCTATGCACCCACGCGGGAAACCCCCCTAGTAATTTATTCTGCATCCACTGTGGCGAACCGATTAAAGTCGAGCGCACGGTGCGAAACTACCAAGTGCTGCGAACTTTGGGTCAAGGTGGTATGGGCACAACCACCTTAGCTTGGGATCGAGACAAAGCAAAAGCTCAACAACCAGGAAGTTCCCCCGCAGCTTCTTTGGTAGTTCTCAAGGAAATGAATGCTGACATGGCTCAAATCGCCAAAGCTCAAGAACTTTTTGAACGGGAAGCTAAGACCCTCAAATCTCTCCATCATCCCGGAATTCCTCAGTTTTTTGACTTTTTTGTCGAAGGGGGCAAAAAATACTTGGTGATGGAAATGCTCCACGGCGAGGATTTAGAAAAACGCATCTATAACCGCGGCCCTGTTACTCCGCAGCAGGCTATAGAGTGGATGATTCAAAGCTGTGAAGTTTTGGAATACATTCACTCTCAAAAACCTCCCATCGTCCACCGGGATATTAAACCTGCTAATTTGCTAGTCCGACATCGAGACAATGGCATTTCCGTCCTCGATTTTGGCGCTGTTAAAGAAATTGGCACTCCTCCGGGTACTCGCATCGGCGTTGAAGGTTACACAGCGCCTGAACAAGACCGGGGACAGCCTCTTCCTCAGTCGGATTTATATGCTATTGGCCCTACTTTGATTTTTTTGCTCACCGCCAATGGCCCGCAAAAGTATTACGGCAAGATAGCTGGAGGTTATGGTTTTAAGCTCGAAAATATTCCCACTATTACCCCAAAATTGCGAGAAATTATCTTAAAAACCACCGCAGCTAAACCAGGGGACAGGTTTCAAACTGCTCAACAATTAGCTCAAGCTTTAGCAGCTTGCCTATGAGGGCAGGCAGAAGTTATATCATTTCCGGTTACACCGTCAGGTGATGTTGACAGTTGACGGTTGACAGTTGACGGTTGACGGTTGACAGTGAACAGTGAACAGTGAACAGTGAACAGTGAACAGTGAACAGTGAACTCGAATTTACTATTCCGATGCTAACGGATTTGATATTAGAACCTGTATTTTTTGTTCATGATTTCTTTAAGTCAGCAAAAGTCGCTCAAAAAAAACCTCTACTTAGTATCAGCTTTGAGGATGTTTGGAAACCCCCTATTTCTAAACACCCAAGTCTTCCTTGTCCTCCCTGCTATTCTTCGTCCCAAGCTTCTACAGCTAACAACTCGCTCACGGGGTCTTGCATGGAAAATTCAAACTCTGTGAGTTGCTGCTTCCAATAGGGCCATTCGTCGCCGTATAGCAGAGCAATCTTCCAAATGCTGTCTGTCGGCTTGATGATGTCAGACGTGACGAGAGATTGCACCTGACGCTGGAACTTAACCATCGGCTGTATAACCTGCTGGTTCATAATACCTCTTGAATTGTTTAAATCTTGTTTGTAATTACAACTTCCCGGCTCTCACTATTTGTCGCAGTTTCGCCAAGAACAGTTTCACCAAGATACGTGTAGATTTTTTTCGGGAAGCTACATCTTCAACTTATATCTTAACATCGTTGGTTTTGACAAGGGGCTATAAGCAAGACTTAATAGTCAAGACTGACTCTAAAGAATTAATCATCTTTTAAGAGCCACCGCTATCTGCTGTTGATTAGCGACTGGTTATGGGTGGCCTTGACTATTTCTAGCTTTTGCTAGGTGCGATGACTGCCGCAGTCGTGTTTTTGACAAGATTTGGCAAATTCCCGCAACTAGAGCTAGATGCTACAGCGAAATGTCTTCTCCCCGCGATGTGAACTGCACTTGTTTCACGTTCCACATTGGGTTAGCGATTAGAGTTTGGCGCAAACTGCCGAAGATAGCTAGTTGTTCGCAGGTTGACATGGAAGTCAGAGTACGTTTGGAGTCGGGGGAGACTCTCAAATCTATTATAGCCTTGCCAGTGTTTCGATCGACACTTACCCGATAAGCAAAGTTCAAGTCACCGCCATATTGTCTTTCCAGAATCTTAGAGACTGCTGCCAACAGCGAGTTTTCAGCAGGGAGTGAAATTGGCTGGGCAATCAGTGTTTTGCACTCAGAGTCTGGTTCGTAGACTGTAACTGTGACTATCTTTGCTGTCTCTGATAGCTGCATCCCTGGACTCGCTCCCAGGAGCGAAGGTGTTTGGCTGGCTGCTGCTGACTCGACTTTGAGCGAGGCTGCTATAGGTACACTGTTATCGTGTAATGTGCGAGACTGGATGCGGTTAGGGGGCAGCATACTACAGCTATACAAACCCATTATAACTGTACTGGCGGCAAAGGTTGTCAAAATTTGTTGGATACTGTTCATCAAAAAAATGGGTCTGAAACCCCGTCCTTTTAGGACGGCTTTACATGAATTTTTGTTAATATCTACCATTTCACACAAGACGTGCTAGTATGTGAAGCGTACTTAAGGTCAGCATGACACTAAAAGCCTTCAGCTATCGATTCTACCCAACGCCGGAACAAGAAGGTTTGTTGCGACGTACTTTGGGTTGTGTTCGTTTGGTCTACAACCGTGCTTTAGCCACAAGAACGGAAGCTTGGTACGCAGAACAGAAACGGGTAGGCTATGCTGAGACTTCTTCAATGTTAACTGAATGGAAGAAAACCGAAGAACTAGATTTTCTGAACAAAGTTAGCTGTGTGCCATTACAGCAATGCTTGAGACATTTACAAACGGCTTATACCAACTTTTTTGATGGGCGGGCAAAATATCCTAACTTCAAAAAGAAACGCAATGGTGGTAGTGCAGAATTTACCAAGTCAGCATTTAAGTTCAGAGATGGACAAGTCTACCTAGCAAAAAGCACACAAGCGTTACCAATTCGCTGGAGCCGGACACTACCTGATGGTGTCATACCATCAACCTTAAGCGTGAAGCTTGCACCATCAGGTAGGTGGTCGGTTTCTCTGCTGGTAGATGTTGAAATTGAAACACTACCCAAAACAGATAATCAAGTCGGCATCGACCTGGGAGTTACAAGCTTGCTCACTCTAAGCACTGGCGAAAAGATTGCCAATCCCAAAGGATTCAAGGCAAAGTATCGCAAGCTTAGAAGAGCGCATAAAGCCTTAAGTCGCAAGCAAAAAGGGTCAAACAACCGTCACAAAGCACGGCTTAAAGTAGCGAAAGTGCATCAAGAAATTACTGATGCAAGGAAAGATCATCTTCACAAGTTAACAACACGGTTGGTGCGTGAAAACCAAACCATCGCCGTAGAAGACTTAGCTGTGAAGAATCTGGTTAAAAACCGGAAACTTGCTCTAGCTATAAGTGATGCAAGTTGGGGGGAATTAGTCAGACAACTAGATTACAAGTGCGATGGGTACGGTCGTACTTTAATTAAGATTGACCGATGGTTTCCGAGTTCAAAACGGTGTGGCAATTGCGGACATATCGTTGACAAGATGCCGTTGAATATCCGGGAATGGTATTGTCCTAATTGCGGGACGCACCATGACCGAGACATCAACGCGGCAAAGAATATTTTGGCGGCAGGGCTTGCCGTGGCAGTCTGTGGAGCGACTGTAAGACCCGAACAGAGTAAATCTGTTAAGGCTGGTGCGAAATCCCCTCTGAGGACGGAAGCAGAAACCTAAGTCGTGAGTCTTAGGAATCCCCGTGCGTTTACGCCGGGGTGGATGTCAAGATTATCACTAAATCTCGATCGAACATTCTGGGCTGCAGCACACAAATCCGCATTCAGGACTCTTTGAATTGATACTTGCAACTCTCGACTTAACTCTATGACTTGGACTCGGCGCCACATTCTCACTCTGGCTGATTTTACTTCCGACGAATACGATACAGTGCTGCAAACGGCGGCGAGTTTTCGGGAGGTACTCGGCCGTCGCACCAAGAAAGTGCCAGCTTTGCAGGGTCAAGTCGTGGCGAATTTGTTTTTTGAGCCTTCTACCCGGACTCGCAATAGTTTTGAGTTGGCAGCGAAGCGACTTTCTGCCGATACCCTCAATTTTACCCCCGGTAGTTCTTCTCTCACCAAGGGAGAGACGATTCTCGATACGGCTAAGACTTATCTGGCCATGGGCACAGATTTGATGGTAGTCCGCCACGGACAGGCGGGAGTGCCTAGCACCATTGCCTCGGAAATGGATCGATTGGGTTCGAGAGTCAGTGTTCTCAATGCTGGAGATGGTCAGCACGAACACCCCTCCCAAGGTTTGTTAGACCTCTTTACTATCTGTTCTGTTTTAGATCCCGAACGTCCGAGACTGAAACTTTTAGCAGGCAAAAAAATTGCTGTGGTTGGGGATATTTTGCATTCGCGAGTAGCCCGGTCTAATATCTGGAGTTTAACTGCTTCCGGGGCCCAAGTTCACCTGGCAGGACCGCCTACTTTACTGCCACTTTTGTTCGCTGAGTGCGGCCAAGGTAGGGAAGGCAAGTTATATTTGCACTGGCATCTCGAACCTGCTTTGGCCGATGCTGATTTTGTGATGACTTTGCGCCTGCAAAAGGAACGGATGAGCCAGAATTTGCTACCGAGTTTACGAGAGTATCATTCTCTGTATGGGATTACGCGCGATCGACTCAAACTCTGCAAACCCGATGTCAAGGTTTTACACCCAGGCCCGGTGAATCGTGGCGTGGAAATTAGTTCCGATTTGATGGACGATCCCCAATTTAGTCTCATTTCTCAGCAAGTTACCAGCGGGGTGGCGGTGCGGATGGCCTTACTTTACCTGATCGGTGGCGGTAAAGTTTAAACTTGCGGTTGCTATGGAAAATAATCGTTACCAAGTCGAGCCTGGTAACGATTAAACATCTTTCTAGAAAAACTATTTTTTCTAGTTAATACTTATTGAATCCAGGCAGCAGATACCCAGCCACCGTCTGCGAGTTGGGCCCAACCATGTTTATAACGACCACTCAATGCCACATAATCTCCATCATATAACTTGCCAATGACATGAGAACATTTAGTGGGTCTGTGGCGGATATTCAGTCGGCCGCCATTGGTCACAACTTGGGTAGAGTTGTGATACTTGTGATGACCACCGCATTTGCGATATCCACAATTTGCCTGGGCTTCCCCAGGAATACTCACAACAGATAAGGCTACTGCCATACCTACAACCCCTACCCATGCAGAATTAGGAATTTTTAAACCCAGTTCGTCTAAGGACTTGAGCTGGAGTTCAGACTCTGGAGATTCATAAGCAACAAAAGAGTGGCTCAATGCTAGTGCTTCCATAGTTTCCTCATGATTGTTGTTAACTGTTGTGGCTGGAGACTCAGATCAAAAAATCGATTACAAGCTCTAATTATTAACTTATGTGTCAGAGAAGGCACAAAGAACTGTTAGGGTCTTGCTGTTACCGAATATTAGACTATTTGCCTGAATCCTGCACAGGTATATGATGCCATGTCAGCAGCTTGTATGGCAAAAAAATCAATAAAGTTTACATCGGCTGCTGAAAATCTTGGGTGAGGGGGGAATGCTCGGACGCTCAGATTTTAGGTATTTGTATCATTGCGATGGGAATCAACAAATGGCTTGGGGGTCGAGATTCATTCTCGGATAGATAAATGATACTGTCGATCGCCTAAAATTTGCTGATTGATTGGTTACAGTGCGATCGATAATAATTTAGATCCGGTAAACATCGAGCGATCGCCACTGGCATTGTGTCAAGATAAATTAAGTTCTCCAGCACTATTTCCCAACCATGAATTATGGCGCTGCTCTGTCCATCAACACAGTTCCTCAACGCAATCGGCAAGACAGTTTTGCCATTACTTTTGCCCCTTTATCTGTAGAAGAAATCTACACTTTGGCAGATGACGAAGCCAACGGAGCGGTGGTATTGATGAGCGGTACTGTCCGCAACCAAACTGAGGGTAAAGCTGTAGTTGCCCTAGAGTACCAAGCTTACGAACCAATGGCAGTGCGAGTATTCCAGCAAATCGCCACGGAAATTCGTCGCCAGTGGCCTGATGTCAATCGAGTAGTTATTCATCACCGCGTTGGACGCTTGGAGGTCGGGGAAATCAGCGTGTTGGTAGCCGTGGGCTGTCCCCACCGACGGGAGGCCTTTGCAGCTTGTCAGTACGGGATAGACACGCTCAAACATAATGTTCCCATTTGGAAAAAGGAACATTGGGCTGATGGTTCTAGTAGTTGGGTTAATATTGGTGCGTGCGAAGTTGCTGGTTAGAAGCAAGAAGTCACCCCCCTAGCCCTGCCCACTCTCCCCTGTCTATTGGCCTGTTTGGGAACTTCCGAAGATAGCGCAACGTCAAAAATCATGGAATGTTCGATGACCCGATTCCACCCATGAGTGACTTTATTTCAGTGTCCTGGTCTGCGGTTGTGGCGACCGTTCAAAGAGTGCAATTGCCAGCGGAAAAACTCTCTAACTATGACTTGGTGTTGCGGTGTCAGGAAGGAACTAGACCTGAAAGCGCTGCTTTTTCAGAACTGTTGAAGCGATATCAATCCCATGTCGATCGCGTTCTCTATCACTTAGCCCCTGACTGGCAAGACCGCGCTGATTTGGCTCAGGAAGTCTGGATTCGAGTTTATCGAAATATCAATCGCTTACAAGAGCCTGTAAAATTTAGGGGCTGGCTGAGCCGCATTGCCACAAATTTATTTTATGATGAGCTGCGCAAGCGCAAGCGCATCCGAACTCCCCTCTCCCTGGACGTACCCCGTACTCTCGAAGATGGGGAAGTCGATTGGGAGATTCCGGCAGATAGTCCGGGACCGGAGGAAGATTTGACGACCAGAGAATTTTACGACCAGTTGCGGGAGGCGATCGCAGATTTACCAGAAGTATTCCGCACGACCATTGTTTTGAGAGAAATCCAAGGGTTAGCCTATGAAGAAATAGCTGAAATGACAGGAGTTTCTCTCGGCACTGTCAAGTCGAGAATTGCCAGAGCTCGCCAAAGATTGCAGTTGCAATTGCAAAAATATCTAGACGGTCATTAGTCTAGTGATTTGACAGGTAACAACAGAAGATTTGGTGAAGTTTTAGCTAACATCAAAACTTCTATTTGTCAATATAAATAAGCTGTAAATAATGTTAAGGGACAAGAAGCAGTATAAATTATGAAATCTAACTTTGAATCGGAACACAATCAGCATCACCAAGGTGGCGGGGATGCACTCGCTAGAAATCAAGCTCAACACCATCATGCTCAGGGGACTGTAACTACTATGACTTGCGATCGCTTTGAAATGCTCAGCGCCTACCTCGATGGCGAAGTCACTGCTGCCGAACGGCGGCAAGTTGAGGAATGGCTGGCAAATGACCCCGCTACTAAAGCTTTGTACTCGCGACTGCTAACTATGCAGCATAGTTTTCAGGCTCTTCCGATACCGGCTTCGGAACAATCGGCACAGGAGTTGGCCGCGAAGGTGTTGCAGCGAGTTGAACGCAAGCCGAAACGGATGATAGTCTGGGGTGGATGCGCGATCGCAGCTTTGTTTGTCGCGGTAGTGTCTGGTGTCAGTGGTAGTCGCCAATTGTTCGCTCCCCAGTTTGCTCAATCCCCCGTTAATCCTGAGTATGACGGTTTGGTGGTGGCATTAAACGAGCCTGTGGTGGAGATTATTAATCCTAACGATTTGCTCCTGGGAGTGGATGCACCCGTGGTGGAGATTCCCAAATCTGGCCACAAGTAAGAGTTTTAGCTAAACAGATTCCATTGATTTTGCCTGAAAAACCCAAAACCGAAAGCGGCGACTTCTTCAAGAAGTCGCCGCTTTGCACTACAAATTTCTCAACAACCGCTGTTTTTTTCAAACAGATTTATAATAATTGGAAAACTTAGGTTTTTTACTGACACTTAAATTTATTGTGTTTCAAGTAAATACTTAAAACTATAGCAAAACATGAAACTATTGTCAATGATTTTTGCGTAATTTATCAAATTTCAAGGAAATAAAAGCGTGTCTGAGCCTAGCAATCACTACCAAACCCTAAACGTCACCCCAACCGCAACACAAGCCGAGATTAAACAAGCCTACCGCCGTTTAGTCAAATTATTTCATCCAGATAGTAACAGCCAAACCGCCGGTCACGAACAAATTGTCCGGCTGAATGCAGCCTACGAAATACTAGGAGATGCCCAGCAAAGACAATCCTACGATCGCCAAATTTGCGATCGCACCGTACAGCAAGCACAACCCGTTTCCAACGAAAACATCAGCCGCCAGCAAACAGCCACTGCACGGGATGCCGACGAACACATGGAACAGTGGCTGATTAAAGTATACAAACCCGTGAATCGATTTCTCAACAACATATTAAAACCACTCAAAAAAGAAATTGACCAATTATCAGCAGACCCTTTTGATGACGAATTGATAGAAAATTTTCAAACCTATCTCGAAGCCAGTCGCGAGTTTCTCAAACAAGCTCAAAAGTTTTTTCGTTCCATGCCTAATCCATCTAACGTGGCCGGAGTAGCCGCTCATCTTTACTACTGCATCAATCAAGTCGGAGATGGCATAGAAGAATTACATTTATTTACCTTAAACTACGACGATCGGCACTTGCATACAGGTCAAGAACTGTTTAGAATTGCCACGAGACTGCGACGGGAAGCACAAGCTGAATTAAAAATAAAAGCTTAAAAAATTTAATTTTCTCTACCTGCTACCTGCTTCCTGCTTCCTGCTTCTCCCCTTGGGGTACGGCGGTTTCATTCTTGGTAGGGGCCGTGCCAAGAGTGCCGGCCCTCCGAGTCCCCCAAATGCCCATAAAATCGTTTTCCTGCTTTCAAATTCCAAAAAGAACTTGAATTCGTTTCCGAACTTTAAGAAAAGGAGTTTGTTCAAAAGAATCGTCATCCAACAATCCCAAATCTCTCAAAGCTTGTTGACGTTCAGACAATTTGAGAGCAATTTGATCTGCTAAATTTGGCTGTTCTACTAATAATTTTTTCAAATCATGGCGTTCCACTACAAACAAAATTGAATCCGCGCTAGTTTTAACAGTCGCGGTTCTCGGAGTTCCCAACAGCAAAGATATTTCCCCAAAAAACTCCCCCTCGTGAAGCGTAGCAATATACTTACCAGTTTTTTGAGAAAGAACTTCTACAGACCCCGAAAGAATAATATAGAAAGAATCGCCTGGATCGTTTTCTTTGCAGACAACCTGTTCTGCTGGAAACAGTTGTCGGTAGCCATATTCAATTAATTGTCGTAGTTCTAAATCTGTACATTGTTCAAAATAAGTTACTCGTCGCAACAAATCGCGCAAATTCCAATTATTTAGAGACTTGGGTACAGACTGTTTCGGAGAGGTAAAACTACCATTTGATTCGGCTGAGTTTTGGACATGGTGCGGAAAAACTTTGCCATTGGAAATATCATTTTTGTGATTTTCAAGTATTTTAGTTAATTCTTGCGGATTTCGCAGCCATAAATCCTGTTGAGGAAAAGGAATTTCGATGTTGCGGTTGCGAAATTCGTAATCAATTAAAAAATTGACTGCACTTTTGATAGCATCGCTTTCCTGCGGCTGGTCAGTCCAAATCAAAAGGTCAAAGTTTAAAGCATTATCTCCAAATCCGCGAAACCAAACTTTCGGAGAAGGATGTGACAAAACATTTGGTTCCTTCCTCGCAGCGACTAAGAGTGCTTCCGTAACTAAAACTGGATCGGTGCCGTAGGCAACCCCAACGGGGATATGTAGCCGACACCGAGGGTCTCTATAACTCCAGTTAATAATGTTCGTTTCGACAAATTTAATATTGGGGATAATAACAAAAAGACCGTCAATTGTTTTAATAATCGTGGAACGAATGGAAATATTTTCCACGGTTCCTAATAAATTGTCTATTTCAATAAAATCTCCTACTCTAATTTGGTGTTCAAATAGTAAAGTGAGACCGCTGATAAAGTTAGTGGCTAGATTTTGCAAGCCAAAGCCAAAACCAATACCCACAACCCCGGCTAGGACGGTTAAAGAAGTGAGGTTGATGCCTGCGCCTTGCAGGACGATGATGCAGCCAAAAGTTGCCAAAATATAGCCAATTATGGTAGAAATTGCTTCTTGACTACCTCGATCTAATCCCATCCGAACTAGGAGGCTGCGCTTGATTCCTTCACTAAGAATGCGAGCTACAAAAAAGGAAACTATAGCTAGTAAAATTAGTTTGATGATGGCAGCAATGGAAAGATGAGCATCCCCGACATAAAATAGTGGGGTCATCATCGCACCAGATAGTTGTTCAAAAAAATGTTGGGCTTTTACAGTAATCCAATTCATTAATATTGGGTAAGGGGTAATAGATGGTTGGGAACGGGTGATTAATTTTGGTTGTCATGGAACTGCAAATGGCTAATTATTGCAGAGTTTATCCGAAAAACTTCTACTTTAGAGTGTCCTGTGTTGCAAAAAAGTCGATCGCACTTTTTATGTCAAAGATTCCTAACCGATGGGCTAGCAACTGATGGGGAGAAGATGTTTGCTAGGGGTACTTGATATCTGATATCTGTTTATAGAATTAATGTAAAATCTTGCACTATGCTCAAGAACAGGCAAGATGCCTGTTCCCCAAAGAGTAAATTTGATTGTGGGCTCGGCGGGATCTCCCGCCCCTTGCCCATATCTGGAAAATTGGTCGCAATTCATGTACAGCACCCTCAAAGTATCGAAAAATTCCAGCAAAAATTAGTTTATCCTTAAGAAGTAAGTCCTTTACAGAACTTTACAAGCTTACCCTACTTGACTTTTATGCAGTGCATCATCAATCGTCGGGCACAGTTTTCGGCGAGTCATCGTTACTGGCTACCGGAGTTGAGCGAAGCCGAAAATTTTGAGCGGTTTGGCCCAACAGCCCGCGCACCGGGACATGGACACAATTACGTCCTGTATGTTTCTATGATAGGAGAACTTGATGAGTACGGCATGGTGTTGAACCTGTCTGATGTCAAGCACGTCATTAAGCGGGAAGTTACCAACCATCTCGATTTTTCCTACCTTAACGAAGCATGGCCGGAATTTCAGCAGACTTTGCCGACTACCGAAAACATCGCACGGGAAATTTGGCGGAGACTAGCTCCTCATTTACCTGTGAGCAAAATTCAATTGTTTGAACACCCAGAACTTTGGGCCGAATATTTAGGAAACGGAATGGAAGCTTATCTAACTGTGTCTACTCATTTTAGCGCCGCCCACCGGTTAGCTCGTCCAGATTTGAGCTGGGAAGAAAATTCGGAAATTTACGGCAAGTGCGCTCGTCCTCATGGTCACGGTCACAACTATCATTTAGATGTGACGGTGAAAGGGGAAATTGATGGGCGGACTGGTATGATTGCGGATTTGGGAGCTTTGCAAAAGGCTATTGATGATTATGTTGTTGAACCGTTGGATCATACTTTTTTAAATAAGGATATTGCTTATTTTGAAAATGTTGTACCGACTGCGGAAAATATTGCGGTTCGTATTTGCCAATTATTACGATCGCCCGTTCGTGAATTGGGAGCCGAGTTGTACAAAATTAAGCTGACTGAAAGCCCCAATAATAGTTGTGAAATTTACTCCGCTGATTTAGAGGAATTGGTGAGTGAAAGTCAGCAGCAGTCAGGGGTTTTGGTTGGGGTTTGACATCTCCCCGGTCTAAAGACACGGGGATTCTAAACTGTTGCGTAGTGGCAGGATAAATCCCATTGGTGTCAACAATCGCCTGAAACCCTTGGTATCTCTCGTTCATAGCCAAGTCTAGATCCCCCTCTAAATCCCCACCCCCCCCTGCCCCCCCAAGGGGGGATGGGGGAAGGGGGACGAAAGAGAAGACTCCTGTCCCCCCCTTCTTAAGGGGGGCTAGGGGGGGATCTGGCCTTAATGGTCAAACAGCAGTCTGTGACAGGGTTTGACGTTAAGTTGATACTAATGGATAAATCCGTACCACTACGCTTTTTAGTTTTGGTTTCCCAGATACTGAAACTACTTGACAGTGAAATTGCCAGAGTGTACTATAAAAGTAGTATACAAAAATAACAACATGAGACTGAAGAGTTGGGAGTCTCCCCGCAGCGAAGGCAGAAACTCCAAAGGTAAAGGTGGCTCCGCCAGAGTTCGACAGCTAAAAAAACAACAGCAAACTTTGCGGAAAAAATTAAAAGCCCAAAACCCTCAATCCGGCGATCGCCAAAACTACACACAAAACAACAAAAACAAAGGGAAGGAAACTCACATTTCCTTCCCTTTTGTGATATTTGCCTCAGCTCATTCCGATTACAAAACCTCATGGGATGTGTGGAAACTCAGTCGCTTCAGCGCTGAGAGGAAACAAGACTCAAGGGACTTTAGTCGCCGTGGATATAGGGAGGATTTTTTTTAGATAGGTTGTTGAGTGTGGGTAACTGAGGTCGAGAAGACTGAGGGGGGAGATAGTATTCGGGAGCAGGTGCCGGCTGTTCGGCTCCTGAGCGGTAACTCTGCCAGAATCTCAGGGCGATCGCCACCCCAGCGGTACCTAGCCCAAAAGCCAATAAAGAGCCACTAGCACCAATACTGCCGATCGCTGCATCGACAACACCCACTGTCACAACAAAGCTGGTAATAGGATCTCTACGGTAAGCAGACCTTAAAAATCGCGTCCATGAAGCATTCATTGCTGTTTACTCTTTTCTATATTTATCTACAATCTGCTATACAAATACTAGACTTGTCTCGACATTTGCTTCTTACTTCATCGGGAGCATGGGAGCGGCTATCCCTCAGTAAGCTTTCACGGTTTAGCCAACCGCGATACGCCAGTTGCTCCACTTGGGGACACCCCAAGACCGCACTGGCTTAAATTAATCGCTCTAAAGCTGAGACCTGGCAGAACATTCGGGATTTCTAGCTCAAATACTAGCTTAACCTAGATTAACATTCTCGCCTGTGGGGCATTGTACGGGAGTCCGGTCAAATTGCCAACCTTGTCAAATCAATTTTTTGCCCGATCGACACATGATAATCCAGCTCTGCCTTTGTGAGAACAGATATCCCAAGACACACAAGTCTCTGATATTGTTTCTTTTGAATATTCTCATCAATTCGAGAACTGGTTACAGTCAACAGAGAACTCACACCGACTATTCCCTGGCGATCGAGCCGATGTGACGCTGACAGCACGCTAAAATTAGTTGAGGCCTAACCAGGACAGTAAGCCCTGCCCTGTGGCATACTCGATCGCCAAAGTGAAGATAAAGCCGATCATCGCAGCTCTACCGTTGAGCCTTTCGGCGTAGTTGTTGAAGCCAAATTTTGGCTGTGACAGTTTCGGAGTTATGGTGGGTTGTATTGGTGTCATTGCTTTAATTGCCTCTGTGTGCCTAGTATCTAAATGTGAAATCCAATGTTAGTTACAATTCTTAAACGTTTCTTCTCCCATTGTAAAGAGGTTTGTGAAAGTTGACAAAATACCTAGATTTTTAGAAGCGGTTAACCCGCCATAAATCAATTTGAGATTTGAGATTTGAGATTGAAGAATTAAAGAATTGCTCCCACGGCTTAATACCCTAAACTCTTTTGGTCCCCAGTCCCTGCTACCAAAAACTCCTAGCTAAACCTAACCAGTTACACTGCTGCATATATGACAAATCAGTTAGATACAGATAATCTTCCCCTAGCGGCACAGCGAGTTGCCTTTGCCCTGCGGACTGCGGGCTGGACTTGCTTCTGGGTCCAAGCAGTGCTGGGCGTGGTGGCGGGGCTAATTTTGCTGCTGGCAGTCCCGTCTGCCCTGTCGAGTGGTGCCTCCGCTACGAGCCAGACCAGTGCTGGAACCGGCGGAGGTGTATTGTTGGCTGTGTGCGGGCTGTTAGCCCTCGGCTACAGCGCCTATCGGGCTTTTCGGTTTACTCGCTTGTCTAAAGAACTGCGATCGCCAGCCACCGGTGTCCGCCCCAAAAAGGCAGACACAATTCAAGAAGTACGATTAACACTGATGAGTAATTTGTCGGGGATGCTGCTGACGCTGCTGGGAGCAGAAGCGATCGGTGGTACATTGTTCGTCAAATCTATATCTCAGCCCCAAGTTTTGTTCGGTGCAGCCGTCGATTTCAGTCGGTTCATTCAGCCCCTCGATATATTTGTAGTGCTGGCAAACATTCACGCTACTTTAGCCCACTTTGTGGGGATAGTCGGAGCTCTGTGGTTGCTCGATCGCATCAACAAGCAGTAGTTATTAGTTATAAGTTATTGGTTATTAGTTATTGGTGAGGCAAGAGCCCAAGCATGAATCACCAGTTACCAATCCCCAGCGACCACTTCATCAATAGCAAATCAAGGGAGCTTAGCCCTACTGGACTCTCCCCCTAATGGCATCCGGAATCAGTACCAACTTGTCGAATAAGTTACTCAGATACCTTGTAGTAAAACAACATAAATATCATGGCACTGAAACCCGATGCTTATTTTGGGGTAACAGATCACACAACTATTGAAGTTTCTCAAGAAAGTTTTCGCTCTGTCCTTGGTCAAATAGAAGCTGAACTACTTTGTAGCGACACCTACAGCCACGCTCTAGCTAGCTTGCAAACTATGTTGGGCGAAGCGGCATCGGCAGCGGAAATTTTAATTAGAGCCGTTAGCCGAGAAGCCGTCAAACTAGCATTTCAGCGGTTCCCCAAATCACAAAAAACTGAACTACAACTAGCCCCAGAAAGTCTGGCCATGGCAAGTTCTACTATGGGAAGTTCTGCCCTGACAAGTCCGCTGCTGAGCAAGGCTACAGAGTTTACGGCAATCAGAGAATTGGAGCCATCACAAGAATCTGTTCCCATCTTTTATCGTCGCAGCACTACTTTACAATTGTCGCCCAAAACAGAGTCGGATACTGAAAATGCCGATCGTCTAGATACCGAAACTCTAGAAGCAAACCAACAATTTCCCCCAGACGAAGGCCAAGTTGAGTCAGCTACACCCGGTGCTGTGGTAGTTAAAGGAAACTCCTTCCCAGGATTTTCTTTTCTTCAGAAACACAAGAAACTCACTAAGGAAGAAGCACTAGCTTTGGCTATTCAACAACGGAAAGATTGTTTGTGTGAGTTGGGGAGAGAATTGCGCCTGGGAAGGGAACTTAGAGCCTTATCTATCCAACACATCCACAGTCAAACCCTGGTGCCACTGCACCACATCGAAGCGATCGAAAATGGGGAAATTGAGAAACTCCCCCAAGACATCTACGTTAGAGGTTTCATCCGTCGGATCGGCGATGCCGTGGGACTCAACGGTACTGCAATGGCAGATGCTTTGCCCCAACTCGATGCCAGTGGCAATCTCAACTCCTATTTGTCGGTTTCCGAATCGGATTCAGACGATGGCTTTCAAATGAATTCAGCCCATTTGTATATCGGGTATACGGCTTTAATGGCTGGGGCTGTGGGGGGTGTGGCTTGGCTATCGCAACAACCCGTTGTGCCAGGGGGGCAGCCAGTACCGGCCAATTTGGCGACACCACCTGCATCCGTTGCACCAGCGACGGCGCGCGACACCTCCGCACCTAAACCTGGTGTGAAAAAGTCTCCCAGTCATGGGGGCATGATTATGGGGGCTGATATGGCGCCACCTGAAATGATTTTTGGCTAAAATCTGTTAGTTGAAAATACCGATCGCAATTTTCATCGATCTAACCTTGAGGTCGATCGCCCTACAGTCACAAAGTGAATTTTCCAGTACATCAGGAAACCCGATATCTGCGATAAACTAACTACTCGACCAGTCATTTTAAGGTTTCCGAGAAGATGAGTTCCCCTGCCACTGCTGCTTCCTCCCCGATCGAGCCACTATCGACTCAGCCACCAAGTATCCCAAATTTGGTGACACCAGACACTACTTTGTCAACGACTGCTCCAATTCCACAGAAATCTTGGACAATCGAAGATAGCGAAAAACTCTACCGAATTCAAGGTTGGGGGGAACCCTATTTCTCGATCAATGCAGCCGGTCACGTTACAGTATCTCCCAAGGGCGATCGTGGTGGCTCCTTGGACTTGTGCGAACTGGTAGAATCTCTCAAACAACGAAACTTGGCACTGCCACTACTAATTCGATTTTCTGATATTTTGGAAGACCGGATTGAGCGGTTAAATTCTTGTTTTGCCAGAGCGATCGCCCGCTACAATTACAAAAATGTCTATCGCGGTGTCTTTCCGGTCAAATGTAACCAGCACCGACAATTAGTTGAAGATTTGGTGCGTTTCGGTCAACCGCATCACTTCGGCTTAGAAGCTGGATCTAAACCGGAATTAATGATAGCTTTAGCCACCTTAAAAAACCCAGGCGCTTTGTTAATTTGCAATGGTTACAAAGACCGCGAATATATAGAAACGGCAATTTTAGCCCAGCGGTTAGGGCAAACTTCAGTAGTTGTGCTTGAGCAAATAGAAGAAGTGCAACTGGCGATCGCCGCGGGCAAAGCATTAGGAATTAAACCGGTTTTGGGAGTGCGAGCCAAACTCAGTACCACCGGTGTTGGCCGCTGGGGAGGTTCCACAGGCGATCGGGCAAAATTTGGCTTGACTATTCCTGAAATTGTCCGCGCTGTCGAGGAGCTAAAAAAAGCAGGAATGCTAGACTGTTTGCAATTGTTGCACTTCCATATCGGCTCTCAAATTTCATCCATTAGCGTCATCAAAGATGCCATCCGAGAAGCCAGCCACATTTATGTAGAATTAGCTAAGTTGGGAGCTAATATGAACTACTTGGACGTAGGTGGTGGACTGGGAGTTGACTATGATGGTTCTAAAACTAATTTTCATGCCTCTAAAAATTACAATATGCAAAACTACGCCAACGACGTAGTAGCGGGAGTCAAAGATGCCTGTGACGAGCGAAAAGTAGCAGTGCCAATTATCATTAGTGAAAGCGGACGGGCGATCGCATCTCACCAATCTGTGTTAGTTTTTGATGTACTTGGTACGAGCGAAGTTCTGAGGGAAGTGCCGGAACCTGTAGACCAAAACGCCCACCAAATTCCGCGCAATCTGTACGAAATTTACCAATCTATTAGTCCTGAAAATTACCAAGAAGTCTATCACGATGCTATCCAGTTTAAGCAAGAAGCAATCAGTTTATTTAACTTAGGCTATTTGGGAATTGGGGAACGGGCTAAAACTGAGCAATTGTATTGGGCTTGCTGCGAAAAAATCCAGGCGATCGCGCGGGAAAAAGAATATGTATCCGACGATTTGGAAGACCTAGAAAAGGTGATGGCCTCAATTTATTACATCAACTTATCTGTTTTTCAGTCCGTACCAGACAGTTGGGCAATTAACCAATTGTTCCCTATTATGCCAATCCATCGACTTGATGAAGAACCCACTCAGCGAGGAACTTTGGCGGATCTCACCTGCGATAGTGATGGTAAAATCGACCAATTTATCGATTTGCGAGATGTCAAATCAGTTTTGGAACTCCACCCTATGAAACCCGGACAACCTTACTATTTGGCGCTATTTTTGGGAGGTGCTTATCAAGAAATTATGGGCAACCTGCACAACTTATTCGGCGATGCAAATGCAGTTCACATTCAGCTAACGCCTTCTGGCTATCATATCGAACACGTTGTGAAAGGGGACACGATGAAAGAAGTTCTCAGCTATGTACAGTACGATGCAGAAAGTTTGGTTGAAAGCATCCGCCGTCAGACAGAGGAAGCATTGCAGCAAAATAAAATAACTCTTTCGGAGTCACAACTTTTGCTGCAAAATTATGAGAGGAGTCTTAGCCAGTATACTTATCTTCAATCTTAGTTAGTGTTGCTGAGAATGTCTGCGATCGCCCGCCGTTCTTCTCGTTGTTGAGTTGGCAAAACTTGACGAGCATCAGTAATCAGCCAATCGAGAGCCGCTGCTTGCAAATCGATCGCAGCCCCCGTTTTATCAACGCAGTAGCGCCCGAACACCAGTTTGTCAACTAAGCGTACTTCTGGCCCCAAACGGGAATACTCAAAAATCACGCTATTTTCCACTGTCGCCCCACTGCAAAGCCAACAATTGGGGCCGATCATCGTCGGCCCAACAATTTTGGCTCCATCTTCAATAATCGTCATCCCGCCAATATAAACAGGTCCGGTAATGTCAACCTTGTCCCAATTCACAGCTACATTTAAACCAGCATAAACGCCGGGACGAACTTCAATTCCCGGAATCGAAACATTTTTAACTTCTCCCAATAGTACACTTTGAATCGCCCGCCAATAGTCAGGAACTTTGCCGATATCTACCCACTCAAAGTCCATGCTAATCCCATAAAAAGGCGCGCCTGCGACTACTAGCTTGGGGAATAATTCCGAACCGATATCGTACTCTGTATCAGAAGGAATGTAATTGAATATTTCAGGTTCAAAAATGTAAATACCAGTGTTGATATCGGTACTCAGAGCTTCTGCGACAGAGGGTTTTTCTTGGAATGCTTTAACTTTACCAGAATCGTCTGTTACCACAACTCCGTAACTCGAAACTTCTTCGCGGGGAACCGATTTCATCACAATAGTAGCGATCGCCCCTTTTTCGCGGTGCCACTTGACAGCAGCCGTCAAATCCAGGTCAATCAAAGCGTCTCCGCACAGCACCACAAAAGTATCATCAAAAAATGGTGAGAAGTCCTGAATCCGCTTCATACCGCCAGCCGAACCGACGGCTTCTCCGATCATTTTTCCCTCTTCAATCCGTCCCTCAAAAGAATAGCCAATTTGTACCCCAAATTTTTGACCATCGCGGAAGTAATTTTCAATCACGTCCGCTAGGTGGGAAACATTGACCATAATCTCGTCAAATCCATGCTGACGGAGCAATTCAACCAAAAATTCCATCACAGGCTTTTGTAGGATGGGAATCATTGGTTTCGGTATTGTCTGAGTAATGGGACGGACACGAGTACCTTTACCGGCCGCCAGAATCATCGCTTTCATTCTTAACTTCCTCAACCCTTTGTTAATTGATATCAACTCAACACTTAGATGCTAGCGGTTACGATCTATAATTGTCGATCGCACTAAAATCCTGACCTGTTTATTTCCCACACAGTACCAGGCGATCGATCGCTGATTCGGGATTTCGCTGAATTTCAGCAATCAGGAATCACGAATCAGTTAGCACTGGAGTCAGTGTCTTCCTCCCAAACTGAGCCAGACAATTCCAGCTAGGGAGCTTCTGCCTGGAATATTAACCGACGGAGTAACATAGTTATTAGTTTCGGAGCGGTCAGTCTCATTTCCGTTTAAGTTTAGAGAACTCGGATTTTGAGGTCTCGATAAAACTCTTCTTGAACCAACTCTACTTTAGACTGAGCCGACAGTAGCAACAACGCCCAAAAAATACCAACGCGGTCATGATTGGGCGAATTTGTTGCCTCCGTTTCCTCCATAGAGACTGGAATTTTCGACTCAACAGGCGAGTGCAAATCGTGATGAGGCCAGAGTTCCAGTAGTTGTTCCAAGTCCAGCCAACCCTCATCAATTTCAGAATTGCGTTCTCCCAAAAACCGCTCCAGTTCACTAGCAGTTTCCACCAGATTTTCTTGGTGAGCTAGCTCAAATATAGCCCGCGCCGCTTGAGACCGCATTTTTGAGCTAGTGCGTCGCCGCGGAGCAACTGTCTCCTCCATGGCCGCTTTCATTAGCTGCAACTGCTCAATCAATTCTGGAAGCGTCACCGGGCGTTTTTGGGGTAGTTTAGCCACACCACGGCGACGCAGTTGCCGCTCCAAATGCTGTGGCAAATGTCGCCCTCCTGAGTTTTCTGCCTCTTCCAGTGGCACCTCATCGGCGGAGTCATTCACGGGGGGTTCCGAGAGGACAATACTTTCTGCTTTGAGCAAAACCAGCATCGAAGCATACAAAAATGCCTGACCGGAGTGGGACAAATCAGAGAAATCCCCACTCTGCTCCGCATCACGCGCCTCGTTTAGCTTGTTCAAACAGCGATCGAACACTTCAATCACCTTAACGTCCCAAGGATTGATTTCTCCCCGTTCTGCTAAGTCAATTAAAATTGCGATCCCCTCGGAAATCGTCTGTAAACCATCTTGGGCTTTGGCAATGGTCATTCGATGTTGATGTTAGATTTTAGATGATCGAGCCTATATAGCAATCCTTGTAGGAGTCGTAAATATTTTTACCCAAACCCAACCCGGACCTTACTAAGGTCCGGGAGTAAGAAATTCACAAATGATTTAGGATTGCTATATTTGATTTAATTAGCGATCGCCACCGCACTCTTGATATCATCTTACAAGGTGGACGGTTCTGCACTTTCTAACAAAAGTTGTTTCGCTTCTACTTCTGCTTTATACCGTTCTATGTCCTGTTCCAAAGCTTGAATTTGTTGCTCCTTTTCGCGAACTTGACGAGTCTCGGCACGAGAGGCGAGCATTCGCTGCATTCTAGACCACAAACTAAAAAGCCACGCTAAAATTGCCCCCAATCCAGTTGCCATAATTAATTCTACTGACAAAGGAGCTTTAACTTGGAAGCCTTTGATAATTTGAATAGTTGTCGGCTCTGTATTCTCAATGCTGAACAAGACTAAAGCCAAACAAATCAGAAAGATGAAGAAGAAGTTGAGTACCCGCATTTTCTTTGTTCCTAATTCTCAAACTGTACAATTTTTTGTGTCTTGGTAAACTATTAGATTCCCGATTTTTGCCAGCAGTCCTGGTGCTAGAGCTTCTGTTTTTTAGCTGTGACTGAGCAACTGCTTTAGGTTTGCGGGATTTTCTGAGTTTTGTGACCGATGCCCATGGCTGGCAATAGTTGATATTTCAAACCAATACCAGCAACAACGAATAAAGCAATAATCACTGCACCAATTCCTACCGGACTGGGAACCCAAAATACAGCCTCTAAATAATTAATTTCCCCCGGTTTGAGCTTCCAAACCAACTGTTTTCCCTGGTCAGAGATTTCCGGTGCGATCGCACCGGGGACAGTTTGAATACTTTCGGCTCCCCAAGGCGTGTTCAAGCTAAAGTCTAGCTCTAAAAGTCCCCCAGGACTGACGATCAGATTACCGTTAGCCGACAGCAAAGAAATCGATCGCAAATCCAACTCCAAACTTAACCGATTTCGCAGCACCAGCAACAAATTATTTTGCTTGACCTTTAGGTGAGATTCAAACTTTGGTAAATCCGTTTCTAAGGGAGTGGCAACCCTAGATTTTTTGGGGGGTACGGGATTGTAAAATTGGTTAAATTTTTCCTCTAACTCTGCACCATTATTAAAAGGAATTCTAACTAAAACCTCTCGCTCTGAAAGCCGTTTAGTTTTCCCATCCAAAGAGCGCACTCTACGTTCTACACTATTCAACCAATCTCCAACAATCTCGCTGCTGAAGCTCGTCAGCCGTTCCCCCAGCTTAATGTGCTGCACAATTTCGCCGCCAGTTTGACTTTCAAATTTGACTCCGACATCGTACTGAACGCAGCCTGTTACCAAAGTTAAAAGGCACAATACAAAAGGTAAAAGAAACAAGAAGTGTTGTTTCCTTTTCCCTGTTTCATCGACAATTTGCTGCTTCATTTTACCTTTATTGTATTTTTTAACTGGTTAACTGGTTTCAAGGCTCTGCCGATTCGTGACAACAATCGCCTGAAAACCTTTGTATCTCTCGTTCACAGCCGAGTCTATATCCCCCTCGCATCCCCCGAATCGTTGCGGGGACTTTGAGCCATTTCCGGTTCCCCCCTTCTTAAGGGGGGTTAGGGGGGATCTGAGCCTAATCATCAAACAGCAGACCGGTATTACGTTTAATGTTAAGTTGTCACCAATCGGCAGAGCCTGGTAACGAGTAAAACCCTACTTAACTTATTGCCTTGATGCCACACCCAACTGTCGAAACAGCATACTGGGTAAATAAGCCCCGCCGCCTACCCATTCGGATTCGCTACTCAAATCTACCAAATTTTTAAAGGCTTCAAAAATGCTGCCCGCTACCATTGTATTCTTGACGCGGCCTACTATTTTGCCTTTTTCTACTTTATAGCCTAAAGCCAAATTGACTGAAAATTCGCCGGCTAATTGATTGGACTGACCGGCACCTAGAACCTGCTCTACTATCAAGCCTTCGTCCATGCTAGCAATCAATTCTTGAGTAGGAGTATTTCCGGGGAGAATGCAAAAGTTGGTCAAATCTGGGCCGGGGCGAGACAGTCCCCCACGAAAACCGTTGCCTGTAGATTCTACACCTCCACGAGCAGCCCATCTACGATCCCAGTAAAATCCGGTTACAGTACCTCTGTCAATTAAGACTTTGCGAGTGGTGGGAGTGCCTTCGTCGTCAAAGGGACGAGCATAGGGCCCTAAAGTGGGGTCTTCTAAAAAGGTAAAGCGTTCGTCAAATAAGGTTTCGCCGATTTTGTCGGCTAGGGGAGAGGCTTTTTGAACGACGGCTTGGCCCGACAGGATGGTGTCAAATAGGCCACCGAGGGTGCTAGCGGCGGCGTTGGGGGTGAATAATACGGGGTAGGAACCGCTGGTGATGCTGGCTGCATTTTCGGCGAGGCGGTATTTTTCCAGGAGTGTTTGCAGGATGCTGTTGGTGTCTAGGGGGCGATCGCACGCTACATCATAACTGTATGCTTGCATAAAATCTTCTCCTTGCACCAAGTTGCCGGCAATAGTGCCACTGACTATTTGGCTGCATCTTTCGGCATAGACATCTTGGGTGGTGGCAATTTTGACGCGGCCGCTGCGGACGTGGAAGCCAACATCGACGATGATATCGGGATTGTAGGCGTGAACTTGCTCGATGAGGTTTTTGCCGTTTTCGACTAATTCGGCGGTTGTGGGCGGAATGTAGGTGGTTTCCGGGGTGGTTAGGTGGAAGTTGGATGCTAGTTCAAATTCCGCTGCATCGCCGATTTCGGCGGTTTGAATGGCTGCATCGACTAAATCCTCTACCCGCGTTAAATCGGTGGAACTAGCAAAGCCGATTTTGCCGTTGTGAATCAGTCGTAGTGCTACGCCTTGGAGGGCTTTGGTTTGCAGGGATTTGAGGCGATTGTTCTCAAATTCGATCGGGGTGTCTTGGCTGGATAGGTAGTATACTTCAGCGCTATCGGCGCGCCCAGATGCCAGTTTCAATATTTGTTCTATGGTGGAATCGCTCACGATAATCGCCTTTGAGGTTGGTCTTTGTTCTATTTTAGCGATTTTGGGTGTGGCCAGAAACCGGGTTTTTTCTGACAATAGCGATACCCCACAAAAAAACTGCGAAAAACCCGGTTTCTTCGGTTGTATGCGTGGCCCGAAACCGGGAAAAACCTTGCACTTCAACTGTCAACTGTCAAGAGCGATCGATATAATTAAACTAGATTGATGAACGAGGTAAACTATGCCACCAACTGCAACCGAATATAAATATGTGGAATTAGATTAGAAGAATGTGCCTATCATCGCTGGCACCACCATGAAAGTGATTGAATTAGTACAAGCTCATATCGCCTACGGGTGGAGTCCCGCCGAGTTGCACCTAAATCATCGTTATTTGACAATGAGCCAAATTCATTCTGCTTTCGCTTATTATTGGGATCACAAACAAGAGCTTGATGCGGATATGCAGCGCCGATTCGAGTATGCTGAAAAGTTACGATTAGAAGCAGGCGAACTCACGAGATCTTCGTGAGAAACGGGGTTTCTCAATCTTGCGCGCCAACTTACGATCGATCCCCAGCCATCTGCTGAACTCTAGCAATAATTCGCTTCACTGTCTCGGCATCGGGCGATCGCAAACCCTGTAAAATCTCCAAAGATTGCTGTAAATAATTGAACGCAACCCAACTAATTGCAAGCAATATAGTTGGGAATTCCTGCGCCTTGAAGTTCCAGACTTCTCAACGTTTTAATAACTAATAAACAAGCCGCCTAAAATTAAAAATATGGCTACTAATGCCACCCAAATAAATCGATTATCCTGCGTATTCACCTGACTTAAATCTACAGGTTCCTCTATGACATTTCGTTTGGGAATCGCAGGCTTGACGAAGGATACCCCTGGCCCTACTTGAAAATTTGAAGATTGATTTTCTTCTAGTGTGGCGAGATCGGGAATTTTTACCATCCATTCGGGAGGGATGGTGAGTTTGGGTGCTTCGAGAATAAACAGCAGCCGTTTTGCTTGTTGGCGGGTTTCTGGGCGCGGATGGCGGGTGAGTTGGCGGCAAAGACCGATCGCCTCTTCTGTGTTACCAGAGGCTTCGTAGGCTGTCACTAGCCACATTTGCACTTCGCCACCTAGACGGGAACCGCGATCGACTAAACCTCTTGCTGTTTCTAAACTTTTGACAGCTTGAGCATATCGACCACTCTCAAAGGCGACTTTGCCAGTTTGGTATTCATTCTGAACAATTTCTAGCTTTTCTGAAGTCACCTGATTCCACCCAATCCCCAAATTTTACTACCCACATCCGCCAAATACTAGAACTCGCTGTTGTTTTGCGACATACTGGACTCGTTGTCCCGTTTGGAACCGAGCAGGTCTAACTGGTCTACCCTAATTACTGGTTTGGAGCGATTTGCTCCGCTATTACGATCCTGCCAGCGATCGAACTTTAAAGAGCCTGTAACTCCAATTAAAGAGCCTTTGCGAACATAATCAGCAGCTATCTGGGCTGTTTTGCCCCAAATTTCCAGATTGAACCAGTCTGTTTGTTCGTCTGGGTTGCGCGATCGCCGTCTCACTGCCAGAGTTAAACTGCACTTAACTGTACCCGATTCAAAATATTTCACGTCCGGGTCGCCACCGACGCGGCCGACCAAAGTTACAACATTAATGCTCATAAATTTTTCAGGAATGAGGTCAAAATCTTATATCTGTTACCCGTTATCTCTGTACTTACATCCAAACAGCCCAGCGCATTGCAATGGGAACAGCACTGATACCTGCTTCATCCTGATTTTACACCCACTTACCAGAACACATTGATGGTGACGGTAGCGGTCACTGAGTGGTCGATGTCCTTCGACTACGCTGACTCAACCGTATAGTGGAACTAGGGAGTCTAAGTGCAACCAATGTACAGCTTTGACTAGACTGTGGATGAAAAACGTAATAGAATCCACCTCGGTTACACTTTTGTAACAACATTATTGCACACAATAGTATTTTAGTTTGGGGGGGTACAAATCAGTGGGTCTTCTCAATCGATTTTCCTTATCTAGAAACGATATGGGTATCGACCTCGGTACTGCTAACACGCTCGTTTATGTATCTGGCAAAGGTATAGTTCTCCAAGAACCTTCTGTAGTTGCGATCGATCAAGACCTGAAAATACCTTTGGCTGTGGGAGAAGAGGCGAAAAAAATGCTTGGGCGCACGCCTGGGAATGTGATCGCTGTCCGGCCACTCCGCGATGGAGTGATTGCTGACTTCGATACGGCGGAACTCATGCTCAAGACTTTTATTGGTCGGGTTCGTGGTAAAACTTTATCTCAGCCTCGGATCATCATTGGCATCCCCAGCGGTGTCACTGGTGTCGAGAGGCGGGCGGTGATTGAAGCGGCAACTCAAGCTGGTGCTAGCGAAGTCCGCTTAATTGACGAGCCAATTGCAGCAGCGATCGGAGCCGGATTGCCTGTAAGCGAGGCGACGGGCAATATGATTATAGACATCGGCGGGGGTACGACGGAAGTTGCAGTTTTGAGTTTGCAAGGTACCGTCATCAGCGAGTCGGTCCGGGTTGCCGGTGATGAACTCAACGAGGCGATTATCCAATACGTCAAAAAAGTTCACAATTTGGTCATCGGCGAACGTACTGCTGAAGAAATTAAAATTCAGGTGGGTTCAGCATATCCAACGGCCGAGGATAACGAAGTGGTGATGGAAGTGCGGGGTTTGCACTTGCTGTCTGGTTTGCCACGAACTGTGACGATTAAAGGTCCTGAAATTCGCGAAAGTATGTCGGAACCGCTTTCAGTAATTGTGGAAGCTGTGAAGCGTACTTTGGAGCGGACGCCCCCGGAATTAGCGGCAGATATTATTGACAGGGGAATTATGCTGGCCGGCGGTGGGGCTCTGATGAAAGGTTTAGATACTCTGATCAGTCACGAAACAGGAATTGTGACTCACGTTGCAGCAGACCCTCTGTGCTGCGTGGTTTTGGGAACTGGTCGGGTATTGGAAAACAAAATGTTGGAACGGGTTTTTAGCGGGCAGTCGCGGTAATTGTAGTTAACAAATTTGGGATTTTGGATTTAGGAATTTGGCTGCCATCTAAACTCTAAAATCCTGACAAAACAATTTTAAAGTTTGAAATTATGCTAAAAAACACACTCCGCAGGTGGTGGGATCTGCGATTGCCAATTGCACTTTTAGGTTTAGCTGTAACTGCTGCTTGGGGGGTTCGGCAAACACAAGGTACGGCAATGTTTGAAGTCTACAATTTTGTGACTCGCCCCTTTCATGCCAACGGCTCTGGGCAAGAACAGCTAATCTTGGCACGCACTCAGGAATTGCAAACACAGGTATTAGAATTAGAAACTCAAAATCAGAAACTAAAAGAGCTTTTAAACTATGTTTCTGGTCAGAAGAAGAAAGGAGTTGTAGCTCCTATTATTGGCCGTAGTGCCGACCATTGGTGGCAACAGGTCACTTTGGGTAAAGGTAGTAATGATGGTATTAAAACTGATTTTACTGTGATGGGTCCAGGTGGCTTGGTCGGTCGGGTTGTGAGCGTTACTCCTAATACTAGCTTGGTACTTTTAATCAGTGACCCTACGAGTCAACTAGGTGTGGCAGTTACTCGGACTCGACATATGGGTTTTCTGCGGGGTAAGGGAAAAAATAAAGCTGTGATGGAATTTTTTGATAATGTTCCTAATGTTAAACCTGGGGATGTGGTTTCAACTTCTGCTTTTAGTCAGTTGTTTCCTGCTAGTTTGCCGGTGGGAAAAGTGTTGTCGGTGGATATGAATAAAACTCCGGCTCCTGAAGCTATGATTGAGTTTTCTGCACCGATAAATTCTCTGGAGTGGGCGGTGGTTTATCCTCATTCTAAGGAAACAGAGAAACCAGATCAAAAAGCTTTGGAATCTCCAACATCTACACCGCAAGGGGGAGTTGAGAAAAAATGAAGTCTTTACGTCGGATGTCTTCGCGATCGCGTCAATTCCTTAACTTCACCGTCACTTTTACTTCTGTGCTTCTGTGTTTGCTAATTTTGCCCACCCGTATGCCGGGAATGGAACTGTTGGGCATTACTCCAAACTGGCTGTTAATGTGGGTGGTAGCTTGGAGCATTAAGCGGAAACGCACCATTTGGGGATCTGCGTGTATGGGCCTGGTTTTGGGATTGTTGCAAGATGGGATGACTGCTCCTTATCCTAGTCATGCTGTCAGTTTGGTGATTGTAGCGGTACTCACGGTAGTTTTGCTGAAAACTTGGTCGATTCCGGCGGATATTGTGGAGAGAGATCCGATTCCGATCGCCTTAATTGTGTTTGGGATGGCATTGTTGGCGGAAACGGTGATGGGGATTCAATTTTTTGCCATGGGCGATCGGGCTTTAATGGACATTTGGATGGATCATCAACGAATTGCTTTGTGTTCTGCTATTCTCAGCAGTCTCTGGGCTCCCGTGCTTTATTTTCCCCTCAATCGTTTGTGGGAAATGACCAGGAATTTAGAAAAATCTTAAGTGAGAAACACTTAAAAAAAATAAAATCTCCCAAACCCCGATTTATTTAATAAATCGGGGTTTTACAAGTTTTGATTAAAGACACCTTTTGAAACCTAATAAGTGATGAACGGCAATAATCAAGTCGCTGAGGATAAAACTGGGCTGGTATTGTTGTAGTTGATGACGACTGCGAATGCCACAGGTAACGGCAATTGTCGGTATTCCCAATGCTTGTCCTGCCAGGATATCTGCTTCGGTATCTCCGATCATCCAAGCACAACCTAGAGATGACTGATATTCTTCGGCAACTTCAGCCAATAATTCGGTTTTTAAGGCGGTATAATTGTGGTAAGCTGCATCAGTCATCTGAGTTCCGCAAATACTCGTAAACAGTCTGGCTAAACCGTAATTCTGTAAAATTTGAACGGCTTGATTTTTTGGCCGCAAAGTGACTAAGACCAGTCTGACACCACGAGAATGAAGCAGGGCGATCGCCCATTGCACTCCTGGCTGGATACGATCTAAGTGCAACAAGTCCGGCTGATTGACAATCCGACTCACGCAAGCGAGAAAAACTGGAATTTCTTCTCCACCCAAACCCGAACTTTTGGCAATTTCAGTATCCGGCACCCGATTTTGCTTCATTTGCCAAAACTGCTGCTTGCTGAGTATTTCCAGGTTGAGGTTGATTCCTCGGCTCAGATACACCTCCTGAGTGTCTGCTAATCCCTGTTTATATGTGGTGTAGTAGCGATCGGATACATCGACGATCGGTCCGTCTAAATCGCAAAATACCGTCATTTGGGCTGACGATTCAGCCTCTGAATGTACCTTGTAGTGAGCGTTTTCCGATTCCGCAGCGGGTGCAATTAACATAAAACCTTAAGTAAATCAAGAGTAGCCATACATTTCTTTACTTTACCAAGAAAGTCATAAGTTATAATACAAAAATTTTAGTTACATCATTAAAAAAACCTATTAATTTTTAGATACATAATTGCTGTGATAGCATGGCTAATCAGGCTGAGTTCGCTGCTGTGGCTGATGGGCGATCGGTCTGTTCATCCATAAATTCCATAAATTTAATAAGTTCCATACAAACAGCGCTTTTTGTGGTTGTTGATATCCGCTTTAACCATTAAACTTTAGACTTAAGTTTTTTGTCATTTGTAATTATCCCATGCTCAAACAAAGCGATTTTGTGAGAAATTCAGAAACTAATCGAGTAGAAGTGCTTTCGGAAGCACTCCCCTACATTCAACATTTTGCAGGCCGCACGATTGTGGTAAAATATGGCGGCGCTGCCATGAAAGATAGCAATCTCAAAGATCAAGTAGTTCGGGATATTGTATTGCTATCCTGTGTGGGGATGCGTCCGGTTGTGGTTCACGGTGGCGGCCCAGAAATTAATACTTGGCTGGAAAAATTAGGAATTGAGCCCCAATTTAAGAATGGTTTGAGGGTGACAGATGCGGCGACTATGGAAGTTGTCGAGATGGTTTTGGTGGGGAAGGTAAATAAGGAAATTGTTTCGCTAATTAACCAAGCTGGCGGTAAGGCTGTGGGTTTGTGCGGCAAGGATGGTAATTTGATTCAAGCTCGTCCTGATGGCCGGGAGGGGATTGGGTTTGTGGGTGAAGTCAGTGGCGTCAAAATCCAGATTTTGGAGTCTTTGGTGAACAGCGGATATATTCCGGTGGTGTCGAGTGTGGCTGCGGATGAAAATGGTCAATCTTATAATATTAATGCCGATACCGTAGCTGGAGAAATTGCGGCTGGTTTGGGTGCTGAAAAGTTGATTTTGATGACAGATACTGCTGGCATTTTGGAGGATTATCACAAACCCGAAAGTCTGATTGTGAAGTTAGATATTCAAGAGGCTCGACAGTTAATTGAGTCTGGGGTTGTTTCTGGGGGGATGATTCCCAAGGTTACTTGTTGTGTGCGGAGTTTAGCTCAGGGTGTGAAGGCTGCTCATATTATTGATGGCCGTCTTGAACACGCTTTGCTGCAAGAGATTTTCAGCGATTCGGGTATTGGATCGATGATTGTTGCTTCGGAGTATAGTGGGACGAAGTAAAATGTATTAATGTATTGATGGGCGATCGCGTTTGTGACAAGTAAGCGCGATCGCCATTTTTGTTTCGGGAAAAAGATCGATTCCCTACGAGATAGCTACCCACGCGCGTACTTTCGGAAAATACTAGCGATTCCCTGAAACAACGGTGAAAATATTTGCAACTATTCATACAGATGAAATCGCGTCCATATTTACCGAATTTTCTGATACTCTCAATGTCTAATTATAGAATTAATCACCACGTCTATGAATACAAACATCAGCCCCATCCTCAAAGTCTTCAGTCTCTCCGCCGCTCTTTCCCTAGCCATTAAGTACGCAGGGCCTAGTTTATCCATAGCCTCCACGGACTTCAACGCCCTCATCGCCATTCTTTCGCCCAGCCTAATCGTAGCTGCTATCCTCGGCTGGCGGGCGTCGCAACAGCCAAGATAGGAGATAGAGGGCGATCGACCCCAAAGACAAGTTAAATTAAGCTAGGAACCCTTAAAATTGTTGTTGTGTAAGGGATACGGAGAGGGTGGGATTTGAATTAGCGCTTAGCTCTCAATTTACCATTTTCCGTCCTTCTAGCTCATTCCTTGGCTCACCCTAGAAGTCCTATTTCATCTTCTAGCGAAAACTGAGCGACTCGCTGTAGGCTGGATGCAGACAACAAACTCAACAATGCTACATCTCAGAGCGAAAAATGAGCGAAAAATTTAATTCAGTCACACTAAGTACCAGCGCCGACTATCTTATTGGGTACGAGCGGATTCTGGACTACTTCAAGCAAGCGCAAAAAGAATGCCCCAAAGCAGTAGGTTTGAAAAAAGATAGCAAAGCTAGTGGTAGTTACATAACACTACAATTCAAGCTAGGTAACAAGCGGGTCAATAAAACCTGTGGGTGCTACTTGACAATGCAAGGGATTACCGAGTCTCTAAAAAAGGCTCACTTAGTCGCTATAGCTCTAGAATCGTTGAGAACCGAGTCTCAGTTTTTAGCATGGTATGATGACACAATCCTAGAGAAAAACATCATCAAAAATGATTTAATGGTGTTTAGTGAGGCTATCGCAAAAGTAGAAAAAGAGTATTGGAACGGATACACCAAACGTCGTCAACAGCGTGACAAAAACAATGTTAGCCACCAGTACAGTTGGCGATGTGTCTACGGACACTATTTTAAGTTATTGCCACAAAACACAGTCGTAAACCTTGCAGATATTCTGCTGGCAGTTCACAGTAAGCAAAAAGGAACTAAATGTTTCAAAAACTGCCTGTGTGCTATGCGTAAGCTTGCTGAAACAATTGGTAATTCCGATATACTTAGTTGTCTTAAAGAGATTGATGGTACGCAGACGCAGTTCAGAGAAGACCTTCAGTCTATATCGGTTGATGAATTTTTGAAGTTTTACGAAGAAGTTTTAGCTATTTCAGGCGATAAGCGATATCATTTAGAATCACGCAAGCGATGGCTGTGGGTATTCTCAATGCAGTTAGTGTATGGCTTTCGAGTACATGAGGTGTTTGCTGTTCAGAATCTCAACGAACCATTCAAAACAAAAGACGGCATTACGATTCCGGCACTATCTGAACTAAGTAATGCAAAAATGATTGCCGTAGTTGGAGAGAGGACAAGGCTAGACACGACAACCAAGACTGGCTACCGATTGTGTGTACCAATGCTTCCCCCTACTCATCCTGATTTAATTGAGTGCTTGGGAATTAAATCAGGACAATTGCCTGATATTAAGTTGACATCGAGCAATTCAAAGACAATTTCTGGTGCATACAATGACCGTGCATGGGCTACGCTGAAAAGATGGAATAAAGGCTTTACTCAGTCTCATGCGTTACGCCACTTGGCAAATTTCAATGGTCAAATGGCGGGGATATCTCAAGAAACCAGAGCTAAAAGTTTAGGTCATTCAACTCAGATGAATGAAGGGACTTATAAAAAACGGGCTAATACCGAAACGACAATCAACTTGCTGACTCAATCTACAAAGGAAGCTATTCCTGTAGGTAGTGCAATTGAGGTACTTAAACAGTTGGGTAGTGAC
>RDXH01000116.1 GCA_004292745.1 Oscillatoriales cyanobacterium
GGTATTGTAAAACTTCATTGAGTTTATAAGCAATTATAAACAATAATGGTATTATATTGTTGTGAGTGTTGAACAAGGAATACGCATAGCCCAAAGAACGGAAGTCTCAAATGCAACTGACCCAGAGGCACATCATTAAATCAACGGAACACCGTTTCGCCCAAATAGACGAACTAGCTTTCAAGTCCAAAAACCTCTACAATGCGGCCAATTACGTCATTCGTCAGAGTTTTATTTATGGGTGGGGCTATGTCAATTACAACGAAATGAACCGATTGATGAAGTCTCACGAAGCATATAAGGCAATGCCAGCTAAAGTAAGTCAGCAAATCTTGATGGTGTTAGACAAGAATTGGAAATCGTTTTTTGAAGCAGTTAAAGGTTACAAGGCTGACTCTTCAAAATTCACTGGTAGCCCAAAATTGCCAAAGTACAAAGACAAAACCAAAGGGCGAAACCTTCTCGTCTACACGATTCAAGCGATTAGTAGCAAACAGTTAAAGAAAGGAATTATCAAGCTTTCGGGCACTGAGCTTTCAATTAAAACCCAACTCAATCCCAACCAGATTTGTCAAGTTAGACTGGTTCCGAAATGTGATTCCTATGTAATTGAGGTGATTTATGATGCTTGTACTGCCCTTCGACTACGCTCAGGAACCGCGAGTCGAAGTGAACCGGAGTCTACCCTTGGCAATGCCAACTCTGTAGCTAGTATTGATTTAGGACTGGATAATTTAGTGGCGTTAACTTCAAATCAACCGGGATTTATTCCTTTGTTGATTAACGGGCGACCATTAAAATCGATTAACCAGTTCTACAACAAACGCAAATCCCGATTACAATCCCAATTGAAAGGGAATCGTCAAACCTCACCCAGAATTCAGCGATTAACTCGCTGTCGTAATCAGAAAGTTGATAATTACTTGCATCATGCTAGTCGTGTGATTGTTGACCATTTGGTAGTGAACCAAATTGGAACGCTGGTAATCGGCAAAAATCCACAGTGGAAAACCGATATCAATCTAGGTAAGCAAACCAATCAAAACTTTGTCAACATTCCTCACTCTCGATTAATTGAGATGTTGGAATACAAAGCTCGGCTGGCGGGAATCAAGGTAATTGTGCAGGAAGAATCCTATAGTTCACGGGCCAATTTTCTGTGTTTAGACCCAATTCCTGTGTATGGAAAAACCGAAAAAGAGCCTGTGTTCACTGGTAAGCGGATTAAGCGGGGTTTGTACAAAACATCGACGGGTCAGTTAATTAATTCTGATATCAACGCTTCGTACAACATCCTCAGAAAAGCAATCCCAAATGCCTTCAGCGATGGGATAGGGAGCTGTGTAGTTCAGCCGAGGCGGGTTAATCCGCTCAAAGTAAAAGTGAAGGGGGAGGGACTGTGAAGCCTCCCATGTCTATAAATGACTATACTTTTGCCAGCTATAACGACGACGAACCTTACCAATTAACCAAATTAAGACTGTACTTGATGAGCCTGGAATATGCTGTATAAAATCTTACCTTAATTTTAACTCACTGAAAACAATGAAAGAAGACACCATGGAAATAGTAGGTTTTCACGCACATATCAAGTTGCTTTTTTACCAGCACAGTTTGGCCAAGTCGTTCCTTGGTTAATGATCCATCGCGAAGAGCTAAATATTCTTGTCCATCCCGAAACAGGCGACGATGTGGCCGATCGCACCACACATTCTTTGTGGTTGGGAGAAAAACTAGAGTTGAATGTCGAAAAGTTGGCTCCAAAAAATGCACCTGCTAATAGTTCTTTGGGGCTTCAGCATTAATTTTGGTTTGAGAGGCTCTAAATAGGCGATCGCGTAAAGCTGTATTTCTGGACTTACTTCGTACCACTAATGCTTCCACTTTAGCGAGATTTACGCCGATCGATCTCCCGCTGCAACTCCTCAATTTGACGCCGCAGAGCCTCGGCTTCACTGTTCGGTGTTTGAGATTTCACGTCAACAGCACCCTCAGATACCGCCCGCTTGTAGTTCCCCAACTTGATTTGGCGATATTCCTCGGAACTTGCCCAATCTCGCAAATAGCGCAGACGTTCCACCGGAAACGGGTGACTCAGCATAGTGCCAGAGCCGCCGTTGTAGAGTAAAAATTTATACACTTGGTTGAGGTTGTCGCGATCGAGTTCTTGATAATTATCAGACTGACGGATAAATTCTTGCAAACTACATTCGCTAGCATATTTGCTACTAACTCCCGCCAGTTTCATCATTGTTTTCATCACACTATTCAAATCATCTGTGACTAACAATGCAGCCCTATCTGCCGATAATTCCGCCTTGCGCCGCCACTCATAAAAAGCATAAATTAAACCGCTACTGACCATATTTCCCAAGCCGAAAGTCATCTCCCCTATCGTCGAAGCAACGCTCATTGCCCACATCGCCATTTGATTTAAAGTGGGATGACCGCATTTAATGTGTCCCAACTCATGAGCCAATACCACCTTAATTTCTGCCTCATCCAATAAATCCAAAAGACCAGTATTTAATACGACATAGGGCTGGTTTTTTCCCAGGGCATAGCTATTGACTGAGGGATTTTGAGAAACAAACAAACCGGGTTCTGGAAAAACATCTAAATCCTGCAAACATTCCCGAAAAATGTGATAGATGCTGGCATATTGGCGCGGCCCGACTTGAATGCTATTTCCCATTAGGTAAACAAATTGCGGCCGTTCGTAGACAAATTCTACAAATTTGCTAGCAATTAAGTCAAATCCAGGTACGCTGCGCAATGCTGCTTCGGCTTGGCGATCGAGGGGATGCTGAAAAGCTTCGCTAGAAATTCCAGTATAAGTAGGCATAGTTAAAGTAGCAAAAGTTACATCTAAGATATCAGTGGTGCGCAGATAGCTGCGGTTGCTAGCTAGCGCCTGACTTATCAATCTTATTGTGACAAATATTGAACTTTTGTGGAACAGGCATCTTAACGTTAAAATATGATTCTCATACAAGTGCGATCGACAAACATCTTTCGATGTGTCTGTTAATCAAAAATTAAAACCTAAAAAAATGGCTATCCTGCGACTGGAAAACGGTACAACCTACACTCAACTGAGCGATATAGCCCGCGAACTCGCTCCCTTAAACATTCAACTCAACAGTTGGCCCGTGGGAGACAACCCAGAAATTCGGGAATTGTTAGCCCTCGATGCTCTAGACGACAATCAAAAAGAACAAGTGCTGCAAGCTTTAGACGGCTACTTTGAACAACTGAAAGAAACCGCAGGCTATCAGTCGCGAGACTTGATTGTACTGCACCCAGAGATTCCCAACCTCGACACTGTGCTCTCTAAATTCGACAAGTGCCATATTCACGCTGACGATGAAGTGCGCTATATCGTAGCAGGAGAGGGAATTTTCGGTTTTGTGCGTCCCGACGGTAGTCAAGTGGAAGTGACTGTGCAGCCTGAAGAATTTATCAACGTGCCGGCGAATACAGAACATTGGTTTTATTTGACAGTAGCCCGGAAGGTGAAAGCTGTGCGATATTTTACCACTACGACTGGTTGGACACCGGAATATACGGATACGGAAATTCGCTCGCGCTTAGCTACTGTTTGAACAGAATTGACGGTTGATAGTTGATATCGTTTTCGGTTGCATTGTCAGGTGATTGAACCACAGAGAACGCAGAGAACACAGAGGGAGATAAGAGAGATGAATACAGGACGATGAAGAAAGGATGTTAAAAAAATAAAAATTGCTAGATTTTTCGTTGCTTTTGGACTTGAAAAAGCCGAGTTATATAAAATCCTGTCTTCATCGTCCTGTATTAAACTCTCTCTTCTCCTCCTTCGCGTACTTCGCGCCTTCGCGGTTAAATCATTCTGATACAACCATAATTGATATTATCTAAAAATTCTCAAATCCCACCTCAAACTTGGTGATTTCCCCGCAAAATACTCAAAGCAACCGCCTCAGCAACCTTAATTCCATCAATCCCCGCGGACAAAATTCCACCTGCATATCCCGCACCTTCCCCAGCCGGATAAAGGCCTTCAGTATTCAAACTCTGATAATCTTCCTGGCGTTTAATCCGAATCGGCGAAGAAGTGCGGGTTTCTACTCCAGTCAACACGGCATCATTCATCGCAAATCCTTTAATTTGTTTGTCAAAAGCTGGAAGTGCTTCGCGGATAGCTGCGATCGCATAATCCGGCAAACTTTCGCTCAAATCAGTCATCACAACTCCCGGCGTATAAGAGGGCTGCACAGCGCCAAGCGCCGTCGATGGTCGATTTGCCAAAAAATCACCCACAAGCTGTCCTGGGGCGTTGTAAGTGCCACCTCCTAACTCAAATGCCCGCTCTTCTAGGCGACGTTGAAACTCAATTCCCGCCAAAGGATGACCGGGATAATCCTCCGGCGTAATCCCCACCACAATTCCGCTGTTAGCATTGCGTTCATTGCGAGAATATTGACTCATCCCATTAGTAACAAGTCGCCCCGGTTCTGAGGCCGCAGCCACCACCAATCCACCAGGACACATACAGAAGCTATAGACAGAACGACCATTTTGGCAATGGTGAACCAGTTTGTAATCGGCGGCACCCAAAAGCTTATGGCTGGCGCGATCGCCAAAACGACAGCGATCGATAATAGTTTGGGGATGTTCCACCCGAAAACCAATAGAAAACGGTTTTGCTTCGATGTAAACCCCGCGCGAAAACAACATTTCAAAAGTATCGCGGGCGCTGTGTCCCACCGCCAGAACTATATAATTACTAGCAATATATTCTCCACTAGCGGTGGTAAGTCCCTGGACTTTTCCATTTTCGATGTGAATATCTTCAACACGAGTTTGAAACCGAATTTCACCGCCCAAAGATTCTATTTTAGCGCGCATACTTTGGACAATTCCCACCAGTTTAAAAGTGCCGATATGGGGTTTATTGATATATAAAATTTCCGGTGAAGCTCCCGCATTCACAAGTTCCGTCAGCACCTTCCGTCCATAATGCTGAGGATCTTTAACTTGGCTGTAGAGTTTCCCATCGGAAAAAGTACCCGCACCACCTTCGCCAAACTGGGCGTTAGATTCTGGGTTGAATTCGGTTTTTTTCTTCCAAAATCCAAAAGTATCAACCGTGCGATCGCGCACCGATTTACCACGTTCTAAAAGGATAGGGCGAAATCCCATTTGTGCTAGCATCAACCCTGCAAACATCCCGCAAGGCCCTGTGCCAATCACAATGGGCTGAATCGTCAAATTTCTGGGAGCTTCGGCTACATAGCGATAACTCATGTCTGGTGTTACCATCACATGAGGATCTTTTGTGAAGCGCGCCAGAATTTGCTTTTCCTGTGTCGTTTCCACATCCACAATATAGACAAGCAGGATTTCTGGTTTTTTACGAGCATCGTAGCTGCGTTTGAAGATGGAATAGCCGAGCAATTCTTCCGGGGGAATATGCAGCTTTTTGAGAATGGCGGTGGCGATCGCATCTACCGGATGATCGAGGGGGAGTTTTATTTCAGTTATTCTTAACATATTTATTTAAGAACAGGCTGTCCGGCCTGTTCCACAAAAACTCTATTTTATTGTGGAACGGGCCGGAGAGCCCGTTTCTAAACAGATTATAGATTTTAGATTAGAGAAGCGTTATCATAAACAAAAAATTAAGTTTTGTAAATACCCTTGACTGCAACACTCACACCCAAAAACAGCCTCACCTGGCACGCTCTGAACCCCCTATGGCAAGGAGCAGAAGACGCAGTACAGAAGGGTTTACCCCACACCAAGCTAGCACCAGCATGGCAAATACTGCTCCTGGGCGACGGTTCCCCCACCCGTCACCTGCAACTGCTGACAGGGGAACCCACAGAAGTTGATGTCATCGATATGTCCTTGGTGGGTGCGGATGCAGACGGTGCACCGGAGCAAATTGTCGCGGTTCCGGGGCCACATCTGCGCCGACAAGTGTGGCTGCGGACTGCTTCTGGACAGCGTTTAGCCTATGCAGCTTCTTGGTGGGAAGCGAGTCACGTAGATGAATATTTGCAAAATAAATCTTTGCCAATCTGGGCAAGTTTAGCGCGACTGCGGACAGAATTGTATCGGGATGTGCAAGGCATTTATTTGGGTAATTCGGCTGCTTTAGAATCAGCCTTTGAACAGCCGGGGCCTTTTTGGGGACGACATTATTTGTTTTGGCATCATGGTAAGCCACTGACTCTGATTTATGAGGTGTTTTCTCCTTATTTAACAAAGTATTTGGGGCCGATGCAATTGGATGTTGATTCATAAAATGCGATCGCTCTTAGAGCTCCTTGTTAGATCAAATCCGTTGACCTAACTTCCTTGTTTGATCGACCGCGAAGACGCGAAGGACACAAAGAAGAAGAGGAAGATAGGTCGGGGTTCTGGGCAGGGCTGTTTCATTCTCAAACAAATCATCGTTTTGTAGGGGTAGTGGATGGTGCGTGCCTACCCTCCTCATCCACGATTTTGTAGGTGTTTCAGGCCATTCGCATTCCCGAATCATCCTTGCTGCAAACAATTTCATTTCTAATCTGGCAAATTCTTTGCCCAAACATTCTCGCAAACCGCCGCCGAATGGTACGTAGCTGAAAGGTTTAGCCGATCGCTCGGAGTTAAATCGATCGGGATTGAAGCGATCGGGTTCAGGATAAACTGTGGCATCTTGATGGGTTTGATTGATTTGATAAAGTACGCTCCAACCTTTAGGAATTTCATAGCCGCCGAACTCACAAGCATTAATTACTGTCCGAAAACCACCTCCCACTGGTGGCACCAAACGCAGGACTTCTCGCAGTACCTGTTCTAAATAGGTCATTTGTTTGAGTTGCTCTAAGGTTAGCGGTTCTGTAGGGGGGAACTGCTGTTGTTCGGCTCGCACTTTTGCCGTCACGTCGGGGTGTTGAGCTACCAGAAGACAAAAAGAGGCGATCGCCGAAGTTAGAGTTTCGTGTCCCGCAAACAACAGCAGCAGCACTTGGTCTTTTAACTCCTCCACACTCAAACTATTTCCCTCATCATCGCGAGCCGAAATTAGCAAGCCTAGAGCATCATTGCCACCGGGGATTCCTTGTTGGCGATCGCGAATAATCTTTTCCAGTTCCGCCAACATTAATTTTCTGCTATTCTTAGCTTTACCAAACAGAGTCCAAGGCACATCAAAAGGAATAGAAAATAAACCATTACACCAAGTTTCAAAATAATGTCCCAGCGGCATTTCGGAACCACTATCTATCCCAACCAACAACTTACACGCCACATCAAAAGTATAATTTCTCAGTTCTGGATACCACGCGAACTCGCTCATTTTCGCCCACCTTTCCAAATAGCGCTCAGTGATATCTTCCATAGCCTCAATGTACCCAGCCAGGGCCCGTGGTTGAAATGCTTGGTATAGCAACTTGCGCCTATTTTGGTGGTCAGCACCAGTTTGCAGCGCCAAGGAAAGTGGCCCTAAAAGTGCTTTCGTGCTGGGAGGCCAACTCACCACAAAATATTGATTTTCATGGCTTAAAACAAACAAATTCGCCTCCTGACCGCACATAAAGACTGTAGGCTGTCCGAAAATGCTGGTTTTGAAAATATTTCCGTACTGCTGGTGGCGTTTTTTGGCAAATTGCGAATCTCGCAAAAAGTTGAGGGTATCGCCCATGAGTGGTAAACCGAAACTGCCGGGAGGTAATGCCATTTTAGATTGGAGTAAAGGGAATGGGGAATTGGGAATGGGGAATGGGGAATTGGGAATGGGGAATGGGGAATTGGGAATGGGGAATGGGGAATGGGGAATGGGGAATTGGGAATTGGGAATTGGTAGCAACTAACAACTAACAACTATAGCGGTTCTCAAAAAAGTGAGGTATGCCCACGGAACCCTATGCCCTATGCCCCATGCCCCATGCCCTATGCCCAGTCGTACCTCATCTTTCTGAAGAAAGGCTATAATAACCAATAACTAATAACTAATAACTAATAACTAATAACTAATAACTAATAACTAATGACTAATGACTAATGACTAATGACTAATGACTAACAATTGGAATTTTAATGATAAATTCAGTTCCTTTGCCGAGAGCAGAAATACAATTGATTTCACCTTGATGTTTTTCCACAATAATTGAATGGGAAATAGCCAAACCCATCCCAGTCCCCGAACCGATCGCCTTTGTAGTATAGAATGGGTCAAATATCCGCTGCTTGACTCGATCGGTCATCCCTACACCGTTGTCAGCAATGGCGATCGCCGCCAAATTACCTTCTACCTGTGTACGAATGCGGATGATTCCCGGATGTGGGCCCTGTTCTTCTACAGCATCAATCGCATTAGCTATTATATTCATAAACACCTGATTTAACAATCCGGCGTAGCAATCTACCAGCGGTAATTCTCCGTATTGTTTAGTAACTTGAATTATGGGGCGATGGTACTCCCTACCCGCTGCGCTAACGGACTTAGCTTTCAGTCGGTGTTCTAAAATCATCAAAGTGCTGTCGATACCTTCGTGAAGGTTAACACTTTTCATGGCCGATTCATCGAGACGAGAAAAACTCCGCAAACTCCGCACAATATCCCGAATGCGAATCGCTCCCACCTTCATAGAAGACAGTATTTTCGGCAAGTCATCCAGCAAGAAATCTAGTTCTAACGCATCCATTTCTGACTGAATCGCTGGCGGTGCTTCTGGGAATTCATCTCGATACATTTCCAGCAATTTAATGAGACTTCTGGTGTATTCCTTTATATAGCTAATATTGCCGAAAATAAAGCTGACCGGATTATTGATTTCGTGAGCAATTCCTGCTACCATCTGACCCAAACTTGACATTTTTTCGGCTTGAATAAGCTGAGTTTGAGCTTGCTGGAGTTCATACAAAGCCCTTTCTATTTTAGTGGCTTGTTCTCGCGCAATCCGCGCTGAATCGAGACTTTGAGTGTAAAGTTCTGCTTGGTTAATCGCAATAGTTAATTGATTCCCGACTGCTACTAACAGTTCCACTTCCTCGTCACTCCAGCACCGCGTGATGCCCGAAGTAGCGCAGCAAATTAGACCAATTCGACTCGAAGGTGTCTGAATCGGAATATCCAACAGAGAATTGAATCCGATAGACAGGAAAAAATCCCGTTCTACCCCATCATTAACAGCATCAAAATCGTCGATGCGAATAATTTCCAAATTGGCAATTAGTGTCGCGTGAGAACCTGTCATCGCAGTAGGATACAAACCTAACAGCGAGGGCAAATCAGGATTTTTTGCCTCGTATGTTACGTTCCAAACAGGCTGTTCTGCGTCCGGCTGATACCAAATAAATAGACAGCGATCGACTTGCAGCAACTCACGAATCTGGTGTACTGTTGTTCCTAAAATAGTATCTAAATCGAGAGAAGCACGAATTTGACTCGCTAGTTGATTCAGCATTTTTTCCTGCTCAGCTAATTTGCGGAATCTCGCTTCTGACTCTTGCAATTTTCTTTGAGCTTCTTTTTGCTGCGTCACATCCAAACCCAAGCCAATCAACCCAATCGCACTGCCGGTGTCATCTTTTATTTTAGTTTTGATGATATCTAAATGGTGTAATTCTCCATCAGCAAGTTGCAGAATTTCTTCACAATATAATGAAGAATCTTGACTCCATGCTTGCACATCAGATGCCATGCAGTTAGCCGATTCCTCTACTCCAAAAACTTCGGAATAGTGAGATGCAGCCAAAAATTTTGATTCAGGAATAGCCACATCTTCACAGAACGTTTTGTTAACTAACAACATCCGCCCGCTAGTATTGGTCATCCATACCCAGATGGGAGCATTGTCAATAATTCCCCTCAAAGTTTGCTGTTGTTTCCCTAGAGCGATTTCTGTTTGTTTGCGTTTAATTCCCAGGGCGATGGTATCGGCTATGGATGGTAAAGCAATCTGCGTTGATTCCTTGAATTCTTGGCGACAAAACATGGCAATTACTCCTACTAATTGATTGTCAACAATCAGCGGATATCCGGCAAAAGCTACCAGTCCCTCTCGCGAAGCCCATTCTTTGTCCCTGATATGGGGATCTTCTAAAATAGCATTAGTCAGGTGGGGTTTTAGCTCTTGGGCTATTAAACCAATCTTAAATTCCCCCACAGGAATGCGGCTGTAAGCACCGTCTATGTGAGTATAAATCCCCCCACTTGCTTGTAGTTCCAATATATTGTCACCTTCATTCAAAGTCCAAATCCGAGCGAAAGCAGCATCCAAATGGTGCACAACTGCATCGCAGCACTTTTGCAAAGTTGCAGCTAAAGTTGGATTTTGAGTGAGAGCAATTCCTACCTCTGCTGTGAATACAGACAGTTTTAATTGTGCTTCTAAAGATTGTTCTGCTTTTTTGCGATCGGTAATATTGGTGGAACTACCGACAATGCGATAAAATTTCCCCGATTCATCCCGCAGCGGAGTCAGATTTGTCATCAAACACACTTCTTTACCCTCAAAATTAGCGATCGCTTCGTAGGAAATTGAACTCTGTTTTTGGAGACATTCTCTGAGTTTTGTCCGAAAAAACGTTCCTATAGCTGTTCCAAACAGTTCTTGTGGAGTTTTACCCCACGCTTCCTCGGTGCTGATTCCACCCAGTAACTCGGCTGCTGGATTTAATCCGACGTAGCGAAACTCTCCGTCTTGATCGACATCTACTACGAAAATGATGTAGTCCACACCGTCGTAAATGCTACGCAAAAATTCTGCTTTCTGTCGTAGTTGTTCTTCTGCGATTTTGCGATCGGTAATATTGCGAGCAACTCCTACTATACCAATGATATTTCCTGCTCGATCGCGCCACGGACTTGTCGTTGAAAGATAGGTTAGAATATTACCTTTGCTATCTGTTACTACTTCCTCCACAATTTCCCCAAGACCAGAGTCCATGATGCGACGGTCTATTTCTCTGATTTTTGAAGCAATCTCAGGGGGAAATATTTCTGTATCGCTTTTACCGATAATTTCTGTTGCTGGTAAGTCTAAAACTTCCCTAGCGGTGGAATTGACTAAGATATAGCAACCACGAGTATCTTTGACTACAACTACATCTTCCGTGCTTTCGATTATACTTTCTAACAGAATTTTACTTTCTAAAAGAGAACTGTCTATTTGCTGGCGATCGCTAATAGGGCGAGTAACTCCTACGATACCAATTATATTTCCTTCTCGGTCTCGCCACGGACTTTTAGTTGCTAAATATGTCTCCAGGTTCCCGTCAATGTCTTCTACTACTTCTTCGACAGTTTCCTCAAAACCAGATTGGATAACTCGGTGGTCTATCTCTAAAAGTTTAGCAACTATTTCTGCTGAAAAGAAATCAGTATCTTTTTTGCCGACTACCTCTGCTTTTGACTTGCCAAAAAAAGCAGCCGTTTTCGAGTTAATCGAGACATACTCACCCTGAGTATCCTTGACAAAAATCAAGTCGGCCGTGCTGTCAAGTATACTTTCTAAAATAGAATTTCCTAGGGATTGGCATCCGGTAATGTCACGACCGACAGCATAGATTAATTCCTCTTCTCTAACAGAATTAATAGTCCAGGATATCCACTTATAAGAACCATCTTTGCATCTATAGCGGTTTTCCAGTTTCTGAGAACAATTACTATCAGCTATACCGGCAATTTTTTGACAAGTAATTTTTCGTTGTTTTGGATGCACAAACTCAATAAATTCTTTAGCTAAAAGTTCTGATTCGGAATAGCCTAGTAAGTTGGTCGTTATGGGATTAACGAGTTTAAAATAACCGTCGAAACCAATCACGCATAGCATATCTAACGAAAAGTTAAAAAAGCGATTTTTGGCATTTATTTCATTTAACACGCGCTTTTCTTTCAGATTCTCTGTAGGAGTTAGCCCCCCTGAATCCGCCGAAAAGAACATCTTAGCTGCGGCGGACACTGCTAAAAAATGAATTGCTAGTTTACTTTGATAGAAGTTATGCAGGTTGGCTGTTATGCTAAACAATTTTGATAATAATTGTAGAATTATCCCCATTGAAAATAAACTAGGAATGCTATTTTTCATACTATTCCTCTAAATTTAGGTTAGTTATTGTGGATTGATAAACGTTTAAATCTCGATCTAAAATTACAATTCGGCAATTACCTGTTATTTATTATCTCCACCCAAGGAGTACCTCATGTTACTGACAAAAGCTATCTATCAAAATTTAATTCCTTTTTTATAATGGCACTAACTCTAGGAGATCTGCATTAGACATTTGGCGTAATATTGGCGTAAAGTTTGCCTAATTCCTCTAATCAGTGGGATTGAATTATAGCAATCCTAAATCATTTGTGAATTTCTTACTCCCGGACCTTACTAAGGGGAGGGTTGGGGTGGGGTAAAAAAACTTTACGACTCATTTAGGATTGCTATAGATTGAATTAATGCTATTCAGAAAAAATGAAGAAAAAATGAAGGTGTGGTTATGATTTATGAAGAAACAATGAAGAAGGACAATCTGAGGCTTTTATCTTTTATATATTAAGACTTATAACAAATCGGCTCTGCAACTCCCATGTTATAAATCAGGGGTTTTGAGAATCATCGGTTGACGAGAAAGAGGAAGAAGCAGTAGCAGACAAAGCAGCCTTGCGCCCTAATTGCTGTTCCCGAATTCGCTCCAAATTTGCCGTCGGAATAGCAGCAATCAGTTGGCGCGTGTAAGCTTGCTGCGGCTGGCGGTAAATGCGCTCTGCTGTGCCAATTTCTTCGATTTTACCTTGGTTCATGACGATCGCCCGATCGCTCATAAACTTTACAACACTTAAATCATGAGAAATAAAAATATAAGTTAATCCAAACTCTGTCTGTAACTCCTTCAATAAATTTAAAACTTGGGCTTGTACCGAAACATCCAAGGCCGAAACCGACTCATCACAAATAATAAATTTAGGATTTAAAGCCAAAGCCCTAGCAATACAAATACGCTGGCGTTGACCCCCAGAAAACTCGTGGGGATAGCGCCCCATGAAATTAGGATTCAAACCAACTCTCTCTAATAAATAAGCGGCGCGATCGCGCTGTTCCTGCTGATTTTTACCCACCCCGTGAATCACCATCGGTTCCATCACCGCCGCCCCAACATTCAGCCGCGGATCGAGAGAACTAAAAGGGTCTTGAAAAATGATTTGCAGATCCCGGCGCAGCCACCGCAACTTGCGGGCATACTCTTTTTGTATCCGATAATTAGCCATCCATCGCCATTGAGAAATATTGTAAGCAGGAGGCGTAATTTCTTGACCTTCAAAAAAAACTTGACCGCTAGTAATCGGAATTAATTGTAACAAAGCTCTGGCCAAAGTAGATTTCCCACAACCCGATTCGCCTACTAAACCCAAAGTTTCCCCTGGATAAACCTCAAAAGAAATATCATTCACCGCCATAAACAAGCGCTTAGTTTCCCCAAATATACCAGGCACTGGGAAACCCACTTTCAAGTTATTTACAGTCAATAAAGGAGCGCCAAGATTAGGTAGCCTTGGTGCTTTTCCCGTGGCAAAAGCGGACAAGCCGCCGCTGCTATCACCATCTAAATCGACATATTTTTCCACAATTACTAACTCACCGTTAGCGTTAGTGGTAACATCCATAAAATCCGAAACTGTGGGTAAGCGGCGCAATTGCTTTTCCAGAGTTGGGCGACAAGCTAATAGACCTTTTGTGTAAGGATGTTGGGGATTGCTAAAAATTTGTTCGATCGCCTCGCATTCCACAATTTTACCTCGATACATCACCGCCACCACATCAGCAATTTCAGCAATGACGCTCAAGTCGTGGGTAATAAAAATCATTGCCATACCTCTAGAGTCGCGCAACTGGCGCAGCAAAGCCAAGATAGTTGCTTGTACGGTGACATCTAAAGCGGTGGTAGGTTCATCTGCAATTAATAAAGTGGGATTGCAAGAAATGGCCATTGCAATCATCACCCGCTGGATTTGGCCTCCCGATAGTTCGTGGGGATAGCGATCGAGCATAGCCTGTTTTTGAGCGTTGATAAGCTGCATCAAATCGCGGCCCATCCCCTCTGGCCCTTCTGGGGAGGAATCCTGCTGTCTCCTGGCCAAACATTGCTGCTTGAGTTCCCCATCATCGGGTAGTAGCTTCACCTCTTGCAGCAGAGAAGCGGCCTTGCGTCGTGCGACGATTGGAGATACCTGTTGGTGCAGACAAATCGCTTCCGTCAGTTGAAACCCGATGGTGTAAACGGGGTTGAGCGAACTCATCGGTTCTTGAAAAATGGTCGCAATTTGGCTGCCGCGGTATATTTGTTTTTCCTGGGAGGACATTTCCAGTAGATTCACTGGCTGTTTGTGAGTCCCGTCTGTGGTTGAAGAGAACCAAATTTCCCCCGAAATTTGAGTTGACAAATTGGGCAGTAAACCCATAATAGCCAGGGAAGTGACGGATTTTCCTGACCCCGATTCTCCCACGATTCCGAGGGTTTGACCTCGCTTCACGTCAAAGGAAATGCCGTCAACTGCTTTGACTGTTGCAGACCTATCGCCTGCATCGGCAGAGTCAAATTCAACCCGCAGGTTGCTAACTTCTAGGACGGTTTCACTCATGGGTGTATGGCAAGAGTTCAGGGGATGTTAGCTGGATTGTAGCAGAATCTTAGGTTTGGCAAATCTCGATCGCAGGTTTTGCTGTCTATTCGACAAAGAAGGAATTGAGGCGATCGCCTGAACCATGTGTCATTTATCACTTTCGGTATCGCTATCTACTTGTTCTTTCTGAGATTCCGGCGCTGGTTTTTGTTGATTTTGCGATTTTTGAGTTTTCTCTAAGGCCTCGGCGTAGGACCAAGCCATGCTTACCAAAAAAGCTTTGGCCATACCGTCCACATTGTTTAAATCGCGGTTTTCCGGCGATTCAGCTTGATCGTTGCTATCCTTCGTCATATTTTTGTCAGCTCCTGGGAAAGTTTTGCTAGGGACTTTTTGCTGCGTGCGATCGAACCAAACAACTTGTAATTTTTATTACCTTGGCTCTCTAATTATCTTTAATAGTAATACCGTAATTCATCATATCATAAACTGGTTTAGCGATCGATCAATTAGAAATAAACTTGAACTTGGCTAGTTACCCGTAGCACGGACTCCTGTTGAAAATTGTCCTTATAGGTTTTAATGATTTTCTGGATATAACGCTCTTTTTCAGGAATATTTTCATAAATCAAAATAACTATTTTCGATTTTTCTCGAATCAGAATTCCCGAACTATTGAGAAACTGCCCATCAGCGTTTAATACGGTTAGTCCTTCCCGAAAGTGAGGGGTGATAACTACATTGACAAACTCTTGCCATTCTGATTCAGAAATCATCTCTCCTCCGGGTTTAGTTAAGCCAAAATATAATTCATCTTTGATTATAGTGGTTTGCTTGGCACTAGCATCCGCCCTTTTGGAGAGTTGAGCGCGGGTAATTGTCGGGGAAACAATAGGAAAAATGAACAGTAGGGAAGCTAGGAAAATAAGGTGAAATTTTTTCTTCATAAATATTCATATTTTTTAAACTAATAGGAGTCGATCGCCAAAAAAATGCTCTATTGGGAACAGGCTAGATTTGAATTTAAGTGGACAACTGCGACTACAGATGTACCCGTAGCTTTTGCCACCACAATGAAGGTGGGGAGTTGATTTTGTGCATGATGTTGTCAGAAATAGAATTGTGCGATCGCTATTTCTCTCATAACTCGCTTTCTGTTGTTTCACGGGATTTAGCCAGTTTGTGCAATAAAAATTTAAGTTAACTTAAGCTTACTTAATAATACGGGAGTGCAGAGTATCAAAGGGGGCTGGGGGGAGACTTTTGCCCGATCCTTCTACTTATTTCTAAATACAAAAAACACCGCTCCTTGAAATAGGAGAACGGTGCATAGGGGGTGTTATGGGTTGTTGTCTGGGATTAACCCTAACAAATCAGTTTTGTGCTCTGGCAAGGCCTTGTGATGGTTCAGAAATTGGCACAGAGCTTGGCGATCGCCCCATCGATCGTGGTTATTGACCCAACCACTCAACCACAGCATCTTCCTTGGTATTGGTGTTCCGTTGAGGGGTTTCGCGCTCGAATTTCATGTGGACGGCGCGGTTTTGTTCGCCATCGGCGGCTACTGCAAAAATCGGATAGTCGATCGAGCCATCTTGGAAAGACATCTGGAAGCGGAAAGTGCCATCAGCATTCAGTTTGATTTGTTGTCCGCCAATGTATACTGTCGCGTCAGGTTCCGTAGCACCATAGACGATCAGTTCCGCATCAGCAACCAACCAGAACTGACGGGGGCGCATCGGTGCGGCGAAGCCAACTCCAGACATACCAGCACCGGACATGGTGAGGCCTGACATACCCACACCGGACATGGTGAAGCCAGACATACCAGCACCGGACATGGTGAGAGCGGACATACCAGCACCGGACATGGTGAGAGCGGACATACCAGCACCGGACATGGTGAGAGCGGACATGGCCGGAGCAGCCCACATACCCACACCGGAGGGGAAAACGTAGGAACTCAAAGCTTGTTCGTGGATGCCCACTTGCTGAACCGAACCTGCGACGTGCTGCATCGATCCGAAGACAGAACCTGCGACGCGCAAGGATTCTGCCGATTCTGCCATACCAAAGATTTGCTGGTAAATGCCGTTACCGTTGCTGTAAGCGGCGGCTGTTGCTGCTGCCATTTTCTTGGCTGGAGGAACCAGTTCGGCGAAGGTTTGGCCGCGCAAGTCTTCTTCCCAATCAAGGGTGATGAATTGGTCTTCGATCCAGTCACTCGGATAGACTGGCGGGACGCGGACTTGGCTCGATCGCGCTAATACCAACCAACGGCCGTCGGCGCAGCGATAGCCGATGTCGATCGCATAATCCCGATCGCTCACAGGGATTGGGACGTACCATTCGCGGGCTAGTTCGTCGCAAGGATATTCTTGGATGCTGTGCGGGCTTTGACTGTCGAGGTTAACATCTGTAACGTCGTAGATCCGCAGGGCCAATTGCTGTCCGCCAAGACGCCGCATTTCTTGTTTGCGATCGTTGGAAATATCCCAGTAGGTATAAGCCCATTCCGGGTCTCGTGGCATCAAAACAACCCGACTTTCGCCGTACCCGTTGGGCAAATCTGCTAAACCTTCATCGACAGAGGAAAGAGAACCACCTGTCCGATCTTCTTGACCTAGTTCAAATTTTGTTGCTTCCACTGCTTCTTGCGCCTCTAATTTACGAGATGGACTGTATGAAAATTTGGTACGCTGAATTTCTTGAATTGATGCCAGAAGTTGCGATTTCCGCATCCGGCTGTAGCGGGAGACTCCACATTCGCTAGCTACTTTGCGTAGTTGCCGCAAAGTCATCTCTTCTAATGGTGGGCGTTCTTTTGCCATAAATTTTTTCTCCACTAATTTTGGATGGCGGGTTAGGTTTTCCGGCAACATACAATAAATATGTTGACTTTTTGAGGTAGAAACTCTTGATAATTGCAAATATGCTTGAGCTTCCAAACCTCTCCAACCTTTGAAGCCTTGCTTGTTTTCACTTAGTTAAGTCGCCCATATGGAGGCTATAACTTGTTGGCTTCCGCGCGCTACATCCGGTCTAGCTAAAGGTTTTCCCTCGATTTTTACTCGACAAAATCGATGAGAGTGAGTGCGATCGATGCTACTACCAATGCTCTTGATCGCAGCTCGCACGCTCCTTGACTCGCAGATAATGCTTATTCACAGCATTTCTTTGGGATCGCTTTGTCATGGTTTAATAATGCAGACAATTTACGGTCTGGTCAAGGGGTTGTTCGCTTCAATCATGGGTACTTATACGCATTTTCGTGATTTTGGGGATCAATATGTCAGGGAATCCTGACATATTTTGGTTAAGGGGATCGGTCTTGAGGTAAATGTTAGGATTTGACGACATATTTGTGGTTGAGGGCGATCGGAGTTTTACGGAGGGGTGGCCGGAAACCGGGTTTTTTCCCAGAACATTTCGTTACAGCCCACAGATTCGGTGAAAAACCCGGTTTCTTTAGTAGCTATTATTTAGTTTTGTCAGCGTTGGCAGATTATTGAATTGTTTGTTTGCGTAGTTATACTATGAACTCGAAGTAGAAGAACTTTTGTCAAGTTTAGGCTATGTTGGTGAGGGCCGCTACATTGGAGAAAACGATCGCCTCAAACCCTGCGATACAAAAACTGTCACTTATGTAGAAACGTTCTCTATTGAACAGTTGAGCCATCATCTCAGGATACTGAATCAAACCATCATTCCGAGGGAATGGTTTTATATTTTAAATTCCGAGGGAAATATTATTCATCTTCAAAAGGCGATCGTTCCAGCGTAACCGCTCCACTTGGGAATTACGAACGGGTGGCCAGAAACCGGGTTTTTTTGAAAAAACTTCGTCACAGCACCCAAAAAATAATAAAAACCCGGTTTCTTTGGTCTGAGATGATGCACAATTATTTTTTGGACGTGATTCGCAAATAGTACAAGGTTACTTTAAAAAAGTGACACAATAGAATAGGTAATAGCCGATCGCGAAGCCGCACACTATGCTCAAAACCACCATTACCATTCCTCAAACCTTCAAAGTAACTCACGAACAGTTCCAGCAAATTGCTGCCGTCAACCGTGACTTAAGGCTAGAGAGAACTGCTACAGGAGAATTAATCATTATGGCACCCACTGGAAGTGAGACAGGCAATCGAAACCTAGATATTGAAGGACAACTCTGGCTGTGGAATCGCCAAACCAAGCTGGGAGTAGCATTTAACTCTTCTAGCGGTTTTAAACTGCCCAATGGTGCCGATCGCTCCCCAGACGCTTCCTGGGTTAAATTAGAACGATGGCAAACTCTCACACCCAAACAACAAGAAGGCTTCGCTCCCCTCTGTCCAGACTTTGTAGTAGAATTGCGCTCTAAATCTGACAACATGGAACCATTGCGAGAAAAAATGCGCGAATACATCGCGAATGGAGCCATTTTGGGATGGTTAATCGATCGCAAAAACCAGAAAGTCGAGATATACAGACAAAATCAGGATGTGGAAATATTAGATAGTCCCAGCACTTTATCCGGGGAAGATGTATTACCGGGATTCGTCTTAGATTTAACAGATGTTTGGTAGTAAAACTAAATCCAGATTTGATAATTATCTCTCAGTCGGCGGAGGCCGACTTTGTTTGTATAGCTGCGGTTTCAACCGCCGAGTATTTCTAAACTAAATCCAGATTTGATAATTATCTCGCTTGTCTGCGGAGGCAGACTTCGTTTATGTAGACGCGGTTTCAACCGCCGAGGATTTCGCAACAACATCAAAAGATTCACCAACCGCAATATAATAAATTACAGCCCTGACATCAATCCCAAATCTCAAATCCCATGCCCCTAACGCTTTACAACAGCTTGACCCGTCGCGAATCACCTTTTATCTCAAATCCCATGCCCCTAACGCTTTACAACAGCTTGACCCGTCGCGAATCACCTTTTGACCCGATCGAACCAAAAAAGGTGCGGATGTACTGCTGCGGCGTTACGGTGTACGATTACTGCCACGTCGGCCACGCCCGCGCTTACATTGTATGGGACATGGTGCGCCGCTATCTGATGTGGCGCGGCTACGATGTTCGCTACGTCCAGAATTTTACCGATATTGATGACAAAATTCTCAACCGCGCCCGTGAAACAAATTCCACAATGGAAGCCGTAGCCCAACGCTTCATCGATGAATACTTCACAGACATGGACCAACTGAATATTCTCAGGGCCGATGAATATCCCCGCGCCACCCACACAATGGATGGCATTAAACGACTGATTCACGAATTAGAAAATAAAGGCTATGCCTATGCGTCTAGCGGCGACGTTTACTACAATGTTAGACAGTTTACCGATTACGGAAAACTTTCCGGCCGCAAGTTGGAAGAAATGCAGGCTGGGGCTAGCGGTAGATTGGAAACCGCAGAAATAGAAGCTCAGAAAAAGCAAGATCCGTCTGATTTTGCCCTGTGGAAAAGTGCTAAACCAGGGGAACCTGCATGGGATTCATCTTGGGGAAAAGGCCGCCCCGGATGGCACATTGAATGTTCGGCCATGGTGCGCGATTGCTTGGGCGAAACTATTGACATTCACTGTGGCGGTTCCGATTTAATTTTTCCGCACCACGAGAACGAAATTGCTCAATCAGAAGCTGTGACGGGGAAGTCTCTTGCTAATTATTGGATGCACAATGCTTTTGTGACTGTCAATGGCAAAAAGATGTCTAAGTCGTTGCACAATTTTATTACAATTCGCGATTTGTTGGAGGGGAATTGGTCTGGTGATTTGGAGTCTGATTCCCCCTCAGAGGGCGGGCACGGGGGCACCGCCCCTACAAAGGGGGGGAGTAAGAATGAATCTGACCTCCCCCAGCCCCCCCTTGGTAAGGGGGGGAGTAAGAATGAATCTGACCTCCCCCAGCCCCCCCTTGGTAAGGGGGGGAGTAAGAATGAATCTGACCCCCCCCAGCCCCCCCTTGGTAAGGGGGGGAGTAAGATTCAAAGCGACAGTGCAAAAGCGGTTGAGCCGATGGCGGTGAGGCTGTTTGTGTTGATGGCGCAGTACCGCAGTCAGATTGATTTTACCGAAGAGGCGATCGCCAATGCTCAAAATGGCTGGAAAACTCTGAAGGAAGGCTTACTTTTTGGTACTCAACACGGTTCTACACTGGGTTGGGATGCTGAGAAAAATTATGATTTGACTGCACAACATAGCACATTTGTGCAGCAATTTCAAGCAGCTATGGATGATGATTTTAATACTCCGGCTGCTTTGACTGTGCTGTTTGAATTGGCTAAGGAATTGGGTAAGGAAGGTAATGTTTTGGTGCATCAAGGGAAAACCGAAACACCTGCGGAATTTTTGCAGCAAAAATGGCTAAATTTGGTGAATTTGGCGGGAGTTTTGGGTTTGGAAGTTTCGCCGGAAGCTGAGACGGAAATCTCGGTTGGTGGTTTAACGGATGCAGAGATTGAGGCGATGATTCAGCAGCGGAAAGATGCCCGGAAAGCGAAGAATTTTGCTGAGGGCGATCGCCTTCGTGATGAACTTAAGGATAATGGGATTACTCTGATCGACCAAAAGGATGGTACAACTATCTGGCATCGTGGTTAAAACTCAATCTTAGTCTGCGGAGGCAGACTTTGTTCGTGTAGACGCGGTTTCAACCGCCGAATTCTCTTTTATTTAACTTCTTCACAAACTCTGCCACAGCAGCAACAAATTCTGCGGTAGACTCATAAGGCAAAACATTGCGCCCCGGCATTAATAAACCTTCCGCACTGGGAAAATTAGCTAAATATTGCGCTAATCTTTCCTCTGGTTTTTCTTCCTTACCAGCTTGACTAATACTGGAAGCTTGTTCTCCCATGATAACGAGTGCGGGGCGATCGCACTTTTGGATAGTGCTACTGTAATCCTGCCGCCAAAACCCCGCTAAAAACGAGAAAACCGCATGACGACTGTCAGGATTAGCCGCCCCAGCCTGCAAAGCATCCAACCATTCGCTATCAACTTTTGCCGCATCACCAAACAGTTGTTTAATAGAAAAAGAACGCAGAAATTCGGCGCGTCTGGCGTAGCGGTAAAACGCATTTCCCAAGGGAGAATCTAACAAATTCCACACAATTCTTTGCTGCTGTGCGGTAGAATGTTTGTTCATCACCCCCCAAGCCGGAGGTCCAGCCAGCACTAGCCCCTGCATTAAATTAAAACTGCTTTCCTGCTCAATTTTTGCTAAAGCTAAGGCTACTGATAATAGAGCACCTTGCACCAGGACGATCGCAGGTTTTTTGACTACAGTCTCCAAGAAAAACTGCAACTGTGCCGCCCAATCGTCCGGATAGCAAGCCACAGCGGGCATTTCGCAATCACCGCAGCCCAAAAGATCGGGATTGTAAATCGGATTGCTATAGCCAGCTTCGTTCCAGCTTTCGCAAAATCTCTGCCAAAAGACCCTTGACAAACCAACTCCTATAGGATGAATTAATAACAAAGGAATGCTATCTTCAGTTGCAGTAGTTGGGCGGTAAACTTCATAAGCACAGCGATAACTTTGCCATTCATAAAACAGCGTTGGTGATTTTATCGACTGAATGGCTGACACATCTTGAGTTGAAGATTGCGGTTGCATATTATTTTTTTGTGCAAAAGTTACTTTTTATTATAATATAAGTAGGGGCGGAGTTCACCCTAACTATTTTGGGTAAAGGAAGAGATAGATAAACCAGCCCTCTTAGACTACATTTATGATTTAATTATGTCAGAACAGCGGATAACTATTTCTTTACCGAACTTGCTGCTCATCATAGCATCTTCTTTGCTGTTAGTGCTGCTGTGGCAATTGCGGAGCCTGTTAGTAATTATCATGATATCAGTCGTGCTCGCCGCTTCCATCGTACCCATAGTCAATTGGGCCGAAACCAGGCGGATTCCCCGCTGGCTGGCAGTGATTATGGTTTATTTAGCTCTCATCGGCGGATTTAGTGGCACTGTAGTATTAATTGGCCCCACAGTCATCGAACAAATAGAATTACTGCTGCGACAGTTACCAGTTTATGCCGAAAGTCTAGAAACCGCCGCCACCAGCTTAGCAAGTCGCTTGACTGACGATGCACCAAGCTTGGTGGGACAATTTTTGGATACTCAATCCTTGACTAATTGGCTGATTCGATCCAGTCAACAACTGGTTTTGCGATCGTATAGTTTAACCAGAGGCATTTTGGGCGGTTTTTTCAGTTTAGTTTTAGCCTTATTTATCTCAGGTTACATGGTAGCAGATAGCGAAACCTTAATTAACAGTTTAGTACAGTTTTTCCCCAAACCTTGGGATGAAAGATTAGCAGCCCAAGCTACACCGATTGGTCAAAGAATGGGAAGTTACATTCGCGGACGATTTTTAGTTTCCGGGATTTTAGGCCTATTCATTACCACGGGTTTGAGCATTTTGGGAATGCCGGAATTTTCTCTAGGCTTAGGTGCGATCGCAGGCGTGACCAACCTAATTCCCTTCATCGGCCCGGTATTGGGAGCAGTGCCAGCATTAATCGTAGCATTAGCTAAAGGTGGTTGGGTACTTTTATGGGTATTGCTATTATTTGCGATCGTCCAAAACTTGGAAACTTACGTCCTCGATCCTTTATTGGTCGGTTCCTCCGTAGGAGTTCATCCTTTGTATCAATTACTATCGGTTTTAGGAGGGGTTCAAGTATTGGGAATTATCGGGGCAGTAATTGTGCCACCTTGGTTTGCAGGAGTTGCTGCTTTGATTGAAAACTTGTATTTAAAACCCAAGCTGAGGGGCGAACATAGGTCAGCATTAACTCAGGCTAAAAACAATTCTGATTTACCGCCTGTGACTCCTTCGATGTGAAAGTATAGCAATCCTTGCAGGAGTCGTAAATTTTTTACCCCACCCCAACCCTCCCTTTAGTAAGAGGAGGGAGTAAGAAGTTCACAAATGATTTAGGATTGCTATATATTTGCTTGGAAAACATTAAACCCAGAATTACTGCTGTGCAACGAATAAGTCCAATTCCTTGCTATCGGATGTGGCCGCAACATAAACTAGAAGCAGGAGCATTCACAATTTTGTTTCAAAATACCACAGCAGGACAAGCCAATTCACTACCAGCCGAGTTTTTAGCTTCAGCTCGTTTTACTAACATCTAGCTAGGCCTGAATCTGCGGTTAATAAGTCCTTCTACCAATGAATGCCGATACCACGCATCAAACGGGCCACAGCCTTCCTTGGGAGTGAAAACTTATTTTTAATCAAGAGCTCGCCAGAACTTGAAAAAGCAGGGTTAGAATTTGGACAATACACTCTTGCTGAAAGATGCCAAACAGCCTGGGCTTTGGGAATAAGTCAGCGCAGCCAAAAAAATAGACTACCCAGATACCTGACAAATTCTGCGAACTCGAGTATCAGAAGTGCGATCGGATTATAGGTTCGATTCGAGACTTGAGATTGGAGAATCAGTCCCACCGATCGATCCAACGCTCCTTTATAAACCAACTAATGCCCATTCTTCCCAAGTCATAAATCTTTAACAAAAACCCAAAATTTGCCCACCGAACCATCGACCATTAGGGATATATTGGCGAAAAATGCCTTTTGGCGACAAATCAAAATTTTACGTGTAAATTTGATCGAGTCCGAAAAAAAAATAGCCTTCAACATCTTAACAAAAAGTGAGTTTAAACCCTTGTTCTCCCAGCAACCTTCTATGCCCTACCATCACTTAATAGCAAGCTTTTCCATACCCGCTCCCTGTCTCGTAGCACTGACTCATACCCCCCCAACGACTCTCCACCTGTTCCCCCAACGACAATGCAGAAAAAGTTCCTTCACACAATCAAAGGACATTCCTGGCGGTACTTCCTCTCAGTAGGGGCGATCGCTCTGATCTACTTTTGGGCGTCCCAATTCGCCATTTCCATGCTCACACTGAGTTCAGAAGTATCCCCCATGTGGCCAGCAGCAGGAATTGCCCAAGTTGCACTCCTGCTATTCGGGCGTCAACTGTGGCCAGGCGTCGCCATCGGTGGCTTCCTGTTCAGCATGAGCGACCCCTCAGCTAACATCGCCAGCGCCTTTATCTCCGCCAGCGGCCGAGCTCTGCAAGCATGGACAGGAACTTACCTGCTGCAACGGCTTAACTTCAGCGCCGGACTCGATCGGCTCAAAGACATCTTAGGAATAGTCGGACTAGCAGCCTTCGGCTCTACCCTGATCAACTCCACCATCGGCAGCCTCGTCCAATGTCTCACAGGTTTATCTAGCTGGAGCAATTTTGGCAGAATTTGGGCTACTTGGTGGGTGGGAGACGCTATGGGAATTTTGCTCATCGCCCCCCTGATCCTGACTTGGCGTGAATTACCCTCCGTCAAAACCCAGCCCAGGCAGATTATCGAACGCGCTATTTGGCTGCTGCTACTGCTAGCCGTTGGCTGGCTAGTCTTCTGCTCCCGCACCCGTGCCGCCTACGCCCGCTATCCCCTAGAATACCTGCCCTTTCCCCTAGTAGTTTGGGCCGCCTTTCGATTTGGTCAGCGCTACACCGCCCTCTCCAACGTCATCCTGTGTGGCTTCGCCATTTGGGGCATAGCCAGAGGTAGCGGCCCTTTTCTCAAACACGCTAGCAGCATCCCCCAAGCACTTTTATCCCTGCAAGCATTCATTGCTGTCATCGCCGTTACAGGCTTAGTCTTAGCGGCCACCGTAGCCGAACGTCGCCTCGCAGAAACCTTCCTGCGAGCTAGCGAAGCCAGCCTCGCCAATGCCCAGCGCATCGCCCAGTTGGGCAACTGGGACCTAGACTCCACCACCAAACAACTGCGCTGGTCAGATGAAATTTACCGCATCCTGGGACAACTGCCGAGAAGCTTTGAACCCAGCCTAGAAGCTTTCTTGGAATATGTACATCCAGACGATCGACAATTAGTCAAGACATCCATTGAAGCTGCTTTATTTCAAAAACAACCCTATAGCATCGACTACCGACTATTACTCCCCAACGGCTGCAATCGTACCGTCTGCGAACAAGCCGCCGTAAACTCTAGCTATATCAGCAGCACCGTCCAAGACATCACAGACCGCAAGCGAGCCGAAGCAGCCCTCCGCTCCTCCGAAGAGCGATTTTCCAAGGCTTTTCACGCATCACCAGTCGGCATCAGCATCTGCACCCTCACAGACGGCTGTTTTCTAGATGCCAATGAAAGCTTTTTGCGCCAGCTAGGCTGGGAACGTAGCGAATTCCTCGGCCACAATGCTGACGAGTTGAAAATGTGGGTCAACCCTGAAGACGGACCGCGACTGGCCAAGACTTTGCAATCGCAAAATTCCATCAGCAATGAAGAAGTATTAATTCGCACTAAAACAGGCGAAGAAAGGGACTGGCTGCTGTCGGTGGAACTGATTTACCTTGGCAGCACCCAGTGCGTTTTAATCATGACTAGCGACATCACCGAACGCAAACGAGCCGAAGAATTCCGCCGGGACAAAGAAGCAGCCGAAGCGGCCAATCGCTCCAAAAGTGAATTTCTCGCCAACATGAGCCACGAACTGAGAACCCCGCTGAATGCGATTATTGGCTACAGCGAACTTCTGCAAGAAGATGCTCAAGACCTAGGTGCCGAAGAGTTTGTCGATGACCTCAAGAGAATTAGCACGGCAGGTCAACACTTGCTAGCAATTATTAAAGATATTCTTGACTTTTCTAAGATTGAAGCTGGTCGCATGAAACTAGACCTGGAAAATTTCAGTATCTTAAGTTTGGTTGAGGATGTGGCTGCTATGATTGCCCTGATGGCAGACAAAAATTCTAATATTTTAGACATACAATGTGATGACGATATTGGCGATATGTATAGTGATTTGACTAAACTCCGCGAGTGCTTGCTGAATCTTCTGAGCAATGCCTCTAAATTTACTTTCTCTGGGGTGGTGACTTTCGCCGTTACTCGCCAACAAGTCCCAACTACCGAGGAGTCTACAGTATTAGAGCCTGTTGATGGAGGACAAGAAAATAATTCACCTGCGATGTCTCCCCAGTCTACATTTCAAGACTGGATCGTTTTCACTGTCAAAGATACTGGCATCGGTATGACTCACGAGCAATTAGCCAGAGTGTTCGAGCCATTTACCCAAGGCGATTCTTCCAGCACCAAAAAGTATGGTGGAACAGGTTTGGGACTGACAATTACCAAAAAATACTGCAAAATGATGGGCGGAGATGTTACAGCTATCAGCGAGTTGAATCAAGGCTCGATTTTTACAATTAGGCTTCCAGCCAAGTTCAGCGAAACTTCGACAATCGATTTTAAATGTTAGATTTGATCGGAAAATTTAGAGTAATTGACACTCGACTACCTATACTTAAGAAAGTTGCTTACAAAGCACGATAAATTATGCATCCTCACCTCCAGCGCCAACTCGCACAACTTAATTTAACCGACCATTCTACCCCTCCAACTGCCGAGCAGTGGGAGCGATTTTTAGAAGAGATCGGTCAAAGCTATCACAGCAATGACCAGCGGGTGTTGGTGAAACCAGCTTCAGAAAATTCGGAGCAAGAAGGGGTACAGTCTGTTCCAGACGCTCCCAAGGTTTCAGAAATCGATCGACTGCGGGCCACTTTCAACAACTTAGGTGCCGGACTTTTGATCCTGGATGCTGAGGGACTTGTGATTGGTGTCAACCCAGAAGCCGAACGCCTGTTGGGATGGCGAGAGTCGGAACTCGCAGGGGTGGCGCAGGGGTGGCGCATCGCCTCCAAACAGAGGAAAGGCAAAAAATCAAAGGTTTTAAGTTCCAATCCAGAGGAAGCAAACAAGAGCGAACAGTCACCGATCGCCACTAAACTATCTTTACAAGAGGCGATCGCCTCTGGTCAACCTTACAGTAATTCAGAGGACGAATTTCTCTGCCGCGATGGGAAAATTTTACCCGTTTCCTATTTTTTCAATCCCGCCGATGGTGGCGCTAACATCTCCGTCGTAGTATTTTTTGACATCGGCGCACAAAAGCGAGTTGCTAGAGAAAAAGAGCGATCGCTCTCTATGCTACAATCAGTTTTAGAATCCACGGATGCGGGTATTATTGCTGTTGACAATAATGGTAACGTGTGTAACTACAATCAAAAATTTCTCGAAATGTGGGGTTTGTCGGAAGCACAGCAATTAAGTCGATCGACTGTCGGCACTCTGCAAAAACCCACTAAAACCAGCTTTCCCTTTGCCCTGCGCCAATTAAAATACCCCCAAGGATTTCTCAAAAATGTGATGAAAGTGTCGGCTCATCCAGATACTCAAATAGACGACTTATTAGAATTTAAAGATGGGAAAATTCTAGAATTACATTCCCTGCCCTCAAAAGTCGGCTCAAAAATAGTAGGCAGAGTCTGGAGTTTTCGAGATGTTACCGAACGTAAAAGAGTAGAAAAAGCTTTGCAAGAGCGAGTAGAGTTCGACCAATTAATTACCAGTTTATCCACACATTTTATCAGCCAGTCAGTATCAGAAATAGAGCGAGGTATAGTTCAAGCCCTAGAAGCGATCGCCATAAAAACCAGCTTCGATCGCAGTTACATCTACCTGTTATCCCCAGACAAAAATAAATTTAAGAACAGCTACGAATGGTGTCAAGAAGGGAGACAGTACCTGAGAGAAAAAATGCCAGAAATATCAGTTGAACAAATCCCTTGGCTAGCAGAAAACATAGCTAGTTTTGAAAGCATATACATTCCAGAAATCAACGGAATAGAGGAAATAAAAATATTAGAAGTAGCATATTTTGACGAAAATAAAGCAGCGGAATCAAGCCAAAACTACCAATTTAAAAATCCCAATAATAACTCCCTGAAATCCTTGGCATCCCTGGGAGAATCCCTGCAAAAATTGCCAATTAAAGAAGCTATCAAAAGCCTGCGGTCATTGATAATTATTCCCCTAGTTTGCAGTAAAGAATTAATCGGATTTATAGGATTCGATAGCCAAAAAGAAACAACAAGTCGATCGCCAGAAATATGCACCCAGCTCAAAATAGTAGGAGAAATGCTAGCCAATGCCCTAGAGCGCCAGCGAGCAGAATCAGCCCTGAGACAAGCCGAAACAAAATACCGCAGCATCTTTGAAAACGCAGTGGAAGGCATATTCCAAATCACCCCAGACGGGCGTTACATTAGTGCCAACACAGCACTAGCCCGCATCTACGGTTACGACTCCTGCACCCAAATGCAAAACGAACTGGCAGATGTCAACAGCCAATTTTACAGCGCCCCCCACCGACGGGCAGACTTGATTGCAGTCCTGAGCGATGTCGGTGAAATATCCAAATTTGAATCGCAAGTATACCGCCGAGACGGTACCCAAATCTGGATTGCCGAAAACGCCCGCAGCGTCTGCGACGACAAGGGCAACGTTCTATACTACGAAGGTACTGTAGAAGACATCACCGATCGCAAACAGGCAGAATCAGCCCTCCACCAGGCTCTAGAAGCAGCAGAATCAGCAAACCGTGCCAAAAGTACATTTCTGGCCAACATGAGCCACGAACTCCGCACACCCCTCAACGCCATCATCGGCTACAGCGAAATGCTTCAAGAAGAAGCCGAAGACTCTGGGAACGAGGCCTCAGTCCCGGATCTAGAAAAAATCCGCACCGCCGGCAAACACCTGCTCTCCCTGATCGACGACATCTTAGATATCTCTAAAATTGAAGCCGGGAGAATGGAACTGTACCTAGAAACCTTCGACATCCCATCCCTCATACAGAGCGCGGTTGCTACCGCACTCCCACTGATCGAAAAAAACGGCAATATCTTAGAAATATACTGCCCTGACAATCTCGACACCATGCACGCAGACATGACAAAAGTGCGACAGGTACTACTGAACCTGCTGAGTAACGCCGCTAAATTTACCCAAAATGGAAAGATTGCGATCGGAGTCGAAAAAATTAAAAATGAAGAGTTAAGAATTAAAAATCAAGAGGACTCTGGTCAAATTTTAATTTCCAATTCGGAATTTTTAAGTTTCCGTGTCGCCGACACCGGAATCGGCATGAATCCAGAACAATTGCAGCGAGTTTTCCTACCTTTCACCCAAGCTGATGCTTCAACAACCCGTAAGTACGGGGGCACAGGTTTAGGATTGGCTATCAGCCAGCGCTTCTGTCAGATGATGGGTGGCACCATAGAAGCCAACAGCAAATTGGGTATCGGCAGCGCTTTCACCGTCATCCTACCAAGCCAAATCAAACTGCCGGAAATACCAGAAACTAAAGTCCGCGACAGCAGCAGCCCCCTGGGTTCCAATACTATAGGGACTATTCTTGTAGTTGACGATGACCCGATTTCGCGGGATTTGATCCAACGCGCTCTGACTCGCCAAGGACTACACATAGAACTCGCCACCAACGGGGAACAAGCCTTAGCCCTCGCCAAGCAACTGCACCCGGATGCCATTACTCTCGACGTGATGATGCCGGGAATGGACGGCTGGGCAGTGCTCTCAGCCCTGAAGGCAGATTCAGACCTTGCAGAAATTCCCGTAATCCTGCTATCCTTTGTTGGCAACAAAAGCCTCGGCTTTGCATTGGGTGCATCGGACTATCTCACTAAGCCAGTGGACGGCAAACGGCTGGCTACTTTGTTGAGGAAGTACCGACGCCACCAAGACAACCGGGCAAATAACAATTTGAGCTGTCAGATCCTAATTGTGGAAGATGATGTTGCCACCCGCAGAATACTGCGACGCATACTAGAAAAACAGGGCTGGGCAGTAACCGAAGCCGATAGTGGGCGCGCTGCTCTCGATCGCCTAGACGTTTCCCGACCCAACCTGATCCTACTGGATTTGATGTTGCCAGAAATGGATGGCTTTGAGTTGATTAGCGAAGTTCGCAAATTGAACTCTGGAGATCCAATACCGATTATTGTGATCACGGGTAAAGATTTGACACCAGCCGAAAGTCAACAGCTAAATGGTTGTGTCGATCGCGTGCTATTTAAGGGAGTCTACAGTTGCGATACTTTGCTGCGCGACGTTCGTTCTATAGTAAATGACAGATTCGATCGCAGGTACGGCTCGAAAGACAAGGAGGGAACCAATGGCTAAAATCCTGTTGGTCGAAGATAACGAAATGAACAGAGATATGCTGTCAAGACGCCTAGCTCGCAAGGGACACGAGGTGTTTATTGCAGTGGACGGTGCCGAGGGAGTGTCCATGGCGATCGCCAAAGTACCGGATTTGATTCTGATGGATATGAGTTTGCCAGTGCTCGATGGATGGCAAGCAACCAGGCAAATTAAGGCGGCTCCAGAAACTAGCAGGATTCCGGTGATTGCCCTGACGGCTCATGCTATGGCAGGCGATCGAGAAAAGTGTTTAGATGCTGGCTGTGACGACTACGACACCAAACCGGTGGAATTTCCGCGACTTTTGAGTAAGATTGAACTGCTTCTGAAAGAGGCTATGACATGAAAGGTGATGAGAGCAGCGTTCTAGTTGTTGACGACAATGAAGTAAACCGCGATTTACTGGCCCGCCGACTTCAGCGTCAAGGCCACGGGGTGACAGTTGCTGAAGATGGTGTCCAAGCTCTAGAATTGATGCGCTCTGCGCCTTTTGATTTGGTTCTGCTTGACATTATGATGCCCCAAATGAACGGGTATCAAGTCCTGGAAAACCTGAAGGCGGATGAGAGATTGCGCTACATCCCAGTGATTATGATTTCGGCGGTGGACGATATTGACAGTATCGTCCGTTGTATCGAGTTGGGGGCGGAAGATTATCTTTCTAAACCCTTTAATCCGGTGCTATTGAAGGCCAGGATTAGTGCTTGTCTGGAAAAAAAACGGCTGCGCGATCATGAGCAAGCTTATTTACAGGAGTTAGCCGAGGAGCAGGGGAAGTCCGAGCGTTTGCTGCTGAATATCTTACCCCAGGCGATCGCCGAACGCCTCAAACAGGGAGAAATTACGATCGCCGACAGTTTCTCTGACGTGACTGTGATGTTTGCGGATTTGGTTGGTTTTACTAAGCTTTCGACTCACTTATCCCCCGCGGAGTTGGTGGAATTGCTCAACCAGATTTTCTCGAAATTTGATGAGTTGGCCGATCGCTACGGACTTGAGAAAATTAAGACCATCGGCGATGCTTATATGGTAGTTGGTGGTTTGCCCACACCCAGTGACAATCATGCTGAGGCGATCGCCTCTATGGCGATCGACATTCTAGCAGCCATTAGCAAAATGCGAACCAAAGGCGATCGACCACTCAGCATCCGCATCGGTATCAATACTGGCCCAGTGGAAGCTGGGGTAATTGGTACTAAAAAGTTTACCTATGATTTATGGGGAGATACAGTAAATATAGCTTCTAGGATGGAATCTCAAGGTGTACCCGGAGGGATTCAGGTGACAGTTGCTACCTACGAACGGCTACGGGATAAGTACATTTTCCAGGCTCGCGGCGTGCTTCATGTGAAGGGCAAAGGAGATATGATGACTTATCTGCTGTTGGGTCCCAAGGAACAAATAACAAATAACAAATAACAAATAACAAATAAAAATGAACGTAAATTCTAACCTTTTAATGTACGCCCAATGGGCAGGAATTCTCACAGTGGCTTTCGCTGTTTTCACGGTGATTGCCTTTATCTTGCAATGGGGTTTTCGCTTCCGCTTGGTAGGAGTTACTAGCTTTATGGCAGTAATTGCTGCTAGTATATTTGGCCTCGGTTTAGGATTGTTTACTCGCACAGAAATTCCCGGTGCTGTGCGCTATTCTCTAGTTTACGATACAGGCGGCGCTCAAACTGTAATTACCGTGCCACCGACTATCGCCCCATCACAGTTGGAAGCGACGATGCAGCAAGCTGCTGCGGATTTGTACTCCCCAGGCCGCTCTGGACGTGGCAGAGACTACATGACGATCAGGGTACGGACAATTGTACATCCAGAGCCAGGAGTCTCCCAGCCACTGTTTTTGGGAGAGGTGAGGCGATCGCTCGCTACTCGATATGATGACAAAATGTCGATCGAAATCTTCCCCGAACAAGTCGCTACTCTGAAAAAATATCAATCCTAAAAGTAGGAAGATAGGAGTTGCCAAGGTGTTTTGTTAATGGCTCCCTTCGACTCCGCTCAGGGAGCAATTAACACATTATTTTAACAGCCTTGGCGGTTGCTAATATCAATTCCGGTTGTATCGGAATGATATCGTTTCCGGCTGCATCGTCAGGTGATTTAACCGGACCTAGAACGCAGAGAACACAGAGGGAGATAAGAGAGATGAATACAGGACGATGTTACCGGCAACCCCCCCGAACCCAAGGGGGGGCTAAGAACTACATCTGTAGTAGGACTTTATGAAAATGGTATTAGAGGAAATCAGAGGAGCTTATCGCACCATTAACTCCCACCAGAGTAGCTAAAACTTCAGTAGTTCCAGCTACTCGCAGCAGTGTACCGTTGAGAGTAGGTGTAAATTGTAACTGCTGGAAACTCAGACCACCAGTCAAGACAAATCGATCGACACCAACCTCAAAATTAATCACAGTATCATTGCCACTAGCAGCACTCAACACAAATCGATCGCTTCCCATACCTCCAATCAAAGTATCATCGCCCAAGCCACCAAACAGTAGATCGTCACCATCACCGCCATTGAGAATGTCGTTATCTTTCCCTCCATTGAGAGTGTCATTACTATCACCCCCGTTGAGAGTATCTTCCCCTTCATTACCGTAAAGCAAATCATCGCCAGCACCGCCACTGATGCAATCTTGCTGGCCAGCAGTACCTACAGAAACACCTCTGTCATCGGCGCGATCGCCAAAGATGGTATCGTTGCCATCATCGCCACAAAGCTCATCATTACCATCACCGCCATAAATTAAGTCATCATCACTGTCTCCATGTATGAGGTCGTTACCTTTGCCACCGTAGAGAGAATCATTGCTCTTACCGCCACTGATAGTATCCTCAGATTCATCGCCGAATAATAAGTCAGAACCGATATTCCCGAAGAGTAAATCCTTCCCATCGAAATCCTTGACTCGACTGCGAGTACCACCGTACATAGTGTCGTCTCCACTGTCTCCGGTAAGGGTATCAGAGCCAAGTTCGCCCCAAATCAAGTCATTATCTTTGCCGCCCCAAACGGCATCGTTGCCCTTACCTGCTTGCACGGTATCATTACCGTTACCGCCGGCAATGATGTCGTCACCGGTACCACCAAAGATTAAATCTTGTTCGCCAGTATCCCCAATCGAGTTAGCACTGCCACTGTCACCGAGGATGGTATCAATACCTGCTCCACCGTAGAGAGTATCAGAGCCTAATTGACCAAAAATTAGGTCATTACCTCTGCCTCCATAAACAACATCATTATCTTTGCCACCAATCAGCGTATCGTCATTTTCTTGGCCGCTCAGAAAATCGTTGCCGAAACCTCCGTAGAGCAAGTCCCGTCCCTGGAAGTCCTTAGCCCTGTTGTCAGTGATGCCACCAAACAAGCTATCCTCTCCAGTACCGCCAATCAACGTATCGGAGCCGAGTTCACCCCAAATCAGGTCATTGTCTCGACCTCCAAAGGCAATATCATTACCTTTGCCGCCATGAATGGTATCGTCTCCCTCATTGCCGTTGATGACATCTGCACCATCGCCTCCGAAGATTAAATCGCGAGCATCGTCAGGACTCTCGGAGTTGTTTAGCCCAGTGTCTCCCAAAATAGTGTCCGCACCTCGATCGCCCAAAAGAGTATCAGAACCTAAGTCGCCAGAAATCCAATCGTTTTGTTTCCCAGTGGCTATAAAATCGTCATTCTCGCCACCGTAAACAACATCGTTGCCAAATCCGCCAAAAATTGTGTCATTGTCTTGATTGCCGTAAATTTCATCGTTACCACCTTCACCTAAAAGTAGGTCAGGACCTGAAAAGCCGATAATTTTTTCGTTACGATTGCTACCCTGAATGAAGTCGTTGCCATTAGTGCCTTTAAGGGTTTGTTCCTCAAGCGGCACTTGTGTCTCTGGGCTGTTAAATGAGACTTCAGGGAGTTGGGTTGGTGGCAAAAAGTTAATTCCCGGTATTTCCACCAGCGGTTCGCAGCCACAGTCTGTTTCAGGTTCGGCGATGGGAGGTGTTGGTGTGGACAAAACTGGCTGTAAGATAGCAGTCACAGTAGCCGTGGAGGGACTACTGATAGCCCCTTGGTTATCCGTGGCGGTGTAAGTGAAATTAGCTCCGGTAAAATTACCAGTTGTTTGGAGAAATAATTCCTGAATCTGTGGAGGAGTAAGGGTTTGACCAGGTGTTACCGGAACGCCGCCGTTGGCGGGGTCTCCTAAAAATATGATTCCTTGGTCTGCTGGGGGCAAAGTGTTGATAGTGTAAGAGGCGATCGACCCGTCGGGGTCGGTGGCTGACAATCCTGTTATTTGTTTGCTGCTATTGGGGGGAATGCTCAAGGTAGCATCGCTAGCCACTGGCGGTTCATTGGCCTGGGGAGTTGGAGTGGGCGTTGGTACTGGTGATGGAGTGGGCGTTGGTACTGGTGATGGAGTTGGTGTTGGTACTGGTGATGGAGTTGGTGTTGGTACTGGTGTGGGAGTTGGCGTGGGAGCTACAATCTCCGCTACAGTCGCAGCCGCCAAACTGCTGAGACCTTTATCGTCTGTCGCTCTGTAGTTAAAGTTGGCTCCGGTGAATGCACCTGTGGACTTGAAAAATAGCTGGCTAATTTGGGCTGGTGTAGTCCGGGGAGTTGAAGGGTGCTGTTGGGTGCGATCGCTGTATTCACATTATTCGTTACAGGCGGTTGGTTAGCACCAGGTAGCAATGCCGATACCGTAGCCGCCGCCGGACTGCTGAGACCTTTATCATCAGTAGCTCTGTAGTTAAAGTTGGCTCCGGTGAACGTACCTGTGGACTTGAAAAATAGCTGGCTAATTTGGGCTGGTGTCAGCACTTGACCCGGTGTGACAGCGACGCCACCGTTGGCTGGGTCTCCTAAGAACAGGACTCCTTGGGCGGCGTTCGGCAAAGTATCTATTGTATAAGAGGCGATGGTTCCGTCGGGGTCACTTCCTCCGAGTCCGGGGAGTTGAAGGGTGCTGTTGGGTGCTAGGACTG
>RDXH01000291.1 GCA_004292745.1 Oscillatoriales cyanobacterium
TTGTACTACAAACCTGTCTTTTAGGACGGGCTTACATCATGACTACATCTTACCTCACAGGGTCAAATTCTGCATCCAATTTCTCAGAAATTTCTAGCCAACTGAACACAGGCTCATTCGACATCCCTATGGGCATTCAAGAGTTTATTCGCCGATTAGAAGCGGAAATTCATAACGCTGCAACCAATTCAACTCCTAATATTTCTTTAACTTCTCACGCGCATACGCAAGATAATGTAGTATACCTGTCATCTAACGGCAATACAGATGACTACATTCCAGACACTGCACCGATTCCAGAGCAAAACTATGTGCAAAAAACTGTCGAGGCGCTGTATTCTGGCGCGCCCTGGGCTTCAATAGCAGGACAGCTTTTTGAGTTCACCGGAACTCATTACGAGCTGCGACTTGAAGTTACCGAAAAGCGACGCATCCTTGAGTGGTTGAACACCTACTCTGAATTAGTGAAAGGGAAATATCGTTGCAACCGTGCCAACTCTGCCAGCGTCAACGAGGTCTATAGCTATATGCTCTTGGCTGTGGCTGTAGATACTAACACCATCAATCCTGATGGGTTGAACACCACTAAGGGGGTGGTGAAAATTAATTCTGATGGCTCTCACTCACTTGTGCCACATAACCCTAAGCAGGTCTATACCTATGTTGGTGGCACGTATGACCCCGGCATTGACGCGACGGATTGCGATCGCCTTTTGGAATGTTTGGAGCCGTCGCAGCGTGAAATATTTTTGAGAACTGCTGCTGCTGCGTTGGACTTGAAACTTGTACGCTCGAAACTGACGGGACGGGGTGTTAAAGGTTTGTTGTGCTACGGCGAGGGGTCTAACGGCAAGGATACGCTGCGAGCTGTGTTGGCCGCTGTATTCGGGCGGGGAATGACTGGCAAGTCCCTGTCAGACTTCAAGTCCTACGATAATGGCCGCAAGTTTAATCTGTCGGGTATTCTAGGGGGTGTCTGCAACTGGGCTTCTGAGAACACTTCAAAAGTAGACCTAGACAATATTCAGAGCCTTAAGCAGTTCATTACTGGCGACCCTCTTGATATTGAACCCAAAGGTAAGGACAGCTACGAATACAAGCCTGTTGCTACCTTTTTTGCCAACTGCAACAAACTACCTTCCATCACCGGGGGGACGGCTGCGATTGATGACCGCTACGGCATTCTGAGCTTCAAAAAAACCTACAAGCGTAACGCTGACCCGTCTCAGGATGAGTTGGAGGCTGACCCGCGCTTCAAAGATGATGAGAATTTTATCCTTGAACGGATTGCACCGGCGATGCTTAACAAGATGTTGGAGCGGTTGCCACTGCTGTTAACCGAGGGCATTGACTACAAGGCAACCCGTGAAGCTATGCGGGAAGCTCAGGAGGAAAGCCGGCACCTTTGGCAGTTTGCGCGCGAGGTTGGTTTGGAGGTTCAGGCTGGTGGACGTGTTTGGGTTACAGATTTGTGGCAACAGTTGCAGGACTGGTATGTGGAATCTGGAATTTTAGAGATTGAGGACAGCGGCGAGAAGAAAAAGCCGAAGCTGGTTTGGAATGAACTGTCAAATAAATATGACGCTCCCGTGAAAGCTATAAACCAGTTGTCGTCAAGGTTTAGTGAAATTTTCCCTAAACTTCAAGTGTGCAAATATCTGGAGCGAGACGAAATAGAGCGAAGAGGGCAAAGATACTTGCTTGGAGTTGGATTTGTGCAAGATCCTACAACAACTGCAAAAACGTCGGTTCCATCGGTTCCAGTAGACACAGCAAAGGATACGGCGGTTCCAACGTCGGTTCCAGTATTTTTTGGAACCGACGTTGGAACCGCAAGAACCCTTACACAGAGCGGTGGAACCGATGGAACCGACGATTCTCGAACTCTGCTGGACTTTTGCAATTTGTTCTCCAAACTCTCAGATTCTGATAAACAAAAACTGACAGAACTACTCACGGGTGTCCCATGTTCAGACCCGCTCAAAGCGTTCAGAGTTGGTGACAAGGTGGCTGGCAACAGCCCTGGTGAAATTTCCTACAATTGGCACGGCCGTATCGTTCAGATTGACATAAGTATTGGTTGCAAAGTTGACTGGCAAGAACGCGAAAAGATGAAGGGCGGGCGGGTACTCTCAGCGCTCTTCTGTAACCTGCGAAAAATTTAGCTGTTGTCTGACGACTAACGACTAGAATCTTATCCCCCGACCTTGGGGGATTTTCTGTGTCTACAAATCTTGTATACAATATGTTGACAGATGTTGACAGTGGTGAGTCGTTGTCTACAAAAGCTGTCTACAAATCTTGTATACAATATGTTGACAGATGTTGACAGTGTATACAATCATGAGTTATTGTAGACAAATAATGTTTACAGGTGTCTACAATGAGTCAGAGTCAAGTCATATCATTCAGAGTTTCCGG
>RDXH01000117.1 GCA_004292745.1 Oscillatoriales cyanobacterium
AGAGGTTGAATCTCTTCGCCGCCCCTGGTAGAAAGAGGTTGAATCTCTTCGCCGCCCCTGGTAGAAAGAGGTTGAATCTCTTCGCCCCCCCTTGATAAGGGGGGGTTGGGGGGGTTAGTTTCTTGCTGCTGGGAGAGGAATTTAATTATGTCGGTTTGGAGTGAGGCCAGGGGCGGCGCGTTGCGGAGACTTCGCCAGATGATGTAGTCGAATTCGTGTTGAATTTGTGGGATTAGTTGGAGTGTAAGGGCGGTTTTGCCAATACCGGATAAGCCGTATATGGTGATGAGACGGGTGCGGCCCAAAATCCAGTTTTCGAGGGTGGTGAGTTCGGATGTGCGGTTATAGAATAGGTTGGGTTCTGGTGCGTCGCCTAAGTCTAGTCGCTGTTTAGGTTTAATTTTGTTATAAATTGACTGATTAGGTTTTTCTGTATTTGGGATTTTTGAAGGATGCGACTTGTTCTCACAAACACTGAGATTATCAATTTGTGCATAATAGTTTCCAAAGTTTGATTCCACTATGGATAATTGCAATCTTTCGACTGTATATCGAAAGTTAGATTGATTGATATCTTCGCCTAATGTTTCTGATAAAAGTTTCCATAATTTTGCTGCCACTTTCTTGACATGAGCTTCACTACGGTAGCAGGTTTTGGCAATCTCTGGGTATTTCTGGCGTTGCCAAGTACCGCGCAATATGCCTTCTTGTAAATGATAAGACTTCTTGAACATGCATAGGTGGAGTATGGATTTTGGTTTTGCCTATTAGACATCTCCCATAATTATTGTGGAACAGGCATCCTGCCTGTTCTTGACAAGCTTTTTGGGAGATGCCTATTGTTATCGCACTCTATCCTACTCTTTGATACTTTGGCAACTAAATCCTACTTTATGCAATATAGTTTACGGGAAAATGGCTACCAAATCCGACTCTTGGCTAATGACAAGAATGAAATGAGATGATATTCTGTAATGAACCATTAAAAATATAATCAATAAAATTATCATAATAATAACATGAGTTGGGGTATCAAAGGTGACGGTTGGCAAATGACTTACATCCCAGAGTATATTCCTTTATTGCAAGCAGTTGGCTTTGGCGGTCAGCCAGGATACTACAAGTGTAAGTGGAAACAGGATCTGGTTAACGATCGAGAAATACCTATCAAGTTTATGGTCAAAAGAGCAGATCAACCTGATACACCAGCAGGCGAATATCCACACCTTTTAATCGCTCTTAATGCTGTAAATAGTTTAACAATAGATTTTTACTATTCTCCGAATAAAATAATTCAAGGATTCGGTAAAAATGAAGTAGTGGATTTACTTCTAATTCTTATAGCAGGGATGGGAGAGATATCAGTTGAGGATTTGCTATCTATCTTATATAGCTAGAAAAACAAAAAATACAAAAAGCGCGATCGCCCTTACATCCCAACTTGTGAAAAAGAGCGATCGCCCCTCGTCTGTGTTTTTCAAAAAAGCCAGGAAAATCCCAAGCCTTCGTGCCGTTTCGGTTAAGAATACACTATTTTAGACAGACCTAATCCATTCTTTTTTAAGCCTTCTGACTCAAGTGCAAGTCACCCACAATCGGTAATTCAAATACCTTACTCTCTCGCAACCGCTTTGAGAAAAACATAACTTCCAGATTTTCAATTTCCTCCGTGTCAGGATTGAGACGAGCCACAATTCCATATTCTAGTTCTTGCGATTCTTGCTCTGCATAAGGTGAACATTTATTGACGTACAAAATATCCCCAATAGCATCGTATTTAAAAGTTAATTTTTCTGCCATATTATCTCTCCTTGGGTAACATTTTTGGTTAAGTAAGCTGTCACGATCCAATAGCGCTCTGTGGGTTCTGTATCATTCACAACAGCTACTACAACATACCTACCCTTGCGACCCTTACCATACTGCTGTGAAAATAGAAGAGTATTGCCGAAACGTAAATCACATCGAACTTGATCTGGGTCAGCTAGAGTTTTAGCAATTCTTTCCTGATAAGATGGTAGCAAATCGGGATGTGTCTCGACAATATGTAGTTCTCGCTCTTCAGTGAGTTCAACTTCGCTATCGAGATATGGACAGAAAAATTGTGTTGTCACATTCCTCCATTCTTGCCAGTCTTAATTACCTAACTTTTACATTACCATAATTACCTGACAAATGATTCAAGAACTTGACAGCGTTGTTTTAACAATTGATATCCCAGAAAAAAAGTTAAGCCAAGGTGATATTGGCACTGTTGTTTTAGTACATCAAGGTGGCGTAGGATATGAAGTAGAATTTGTCACCTTGACGGGGAAAACAGTAGCTATCATCTCACTTTTTCGTTCACAAGTCAGACTCATAGGTGATAGAGAAATTGCTCACGCCCGGATGCTAGCTCGATCGTTATCTGAATGGAAACAAAAACCAGACGATCGCTCAAAGTCCCTTACCCGAAATAAGGCGACGGAGGAAACGGCACTGCCCATAGGTTTCAACAATCGCCTGAAACCCTTGGTATCTCTCGTTCATAGCCAAGTCTAGATCCCCCTCGCATCCCCACCCCCCCTAGCCCCCCCACCCCCCCCTGCCCCCCCCAAGGGGGGATGGGGGATGGGGGATGGGGGATGAGGGATGGGGGATGGGGGATGGGGGATGAGGGATGGGGGATGGGGGATGGGGGACTGTCGATCGGACTCCTGTCCCCCCCTTCGATCGGGGGGCTAGGGGGGATCTGGCCTTCATAGTCTTGCCAGCAGTCTGTGACAGGGTTTGAGGTTAAGTTGACACTAATGGGCTTTTGGAGTGTCCCGATTTAGACTACTCTTACAAATGGCAACTCATATCGCCAGATTGTTGACTGAAACGCGCGTTTTCCCGGTAGTCAACCGGACAGTCTATCACGCAAGGTACATCTTGAGCCAGGGCTTCTTTGAGGATAGGAATTAAATCCGTTGCAGCCTCCACTCGATAGCCTTTCAAACCCATACTTTCGGCAAATTTCACAAAGTCGGGATTGCCAAATTTGATGAAATCGGAATGACCAAAATGATCTTCCTGCTTCCATTCAATCAAACCATAACCGCCATCATTAAAGATGAGCGTCACAAAATTAGTACCGACTCGCAAAGCAGTTTCTAACTCCTGACAATTCATCATGAAACCGCCGTCTCCCGTGGCTGCTACCACCTTGCGATCGGGATAAACCAGTTTGGCGGCCAACGCGCCCGGAATCGCAATTCCCATCGCCGCAAAGCCGTTGGAAATTAAACAGGTATTTGGGCGATCGCAATGATAATTCCGCGCGATCCACATTTTATGAGCACCCACATCAGATATCACAATATCATCAGGTCCCATCACCTGCCGCAAATCATAAATCAATTTTTGGGGTTTAATCGGGAAACCATCATCCGCTGCATATTGTTCATAGCCCGCCCGAATATCTGCGCGCAATTGCTTAGCAAAAGGATCGGCTTTTCCATTTCTATCCGCACGCTGTAAAATTTCATTCAGCGAATCGGAAATATCTCCCACAACTTCTACAAGGGGAATATAACTGCTATCGATTTCTGATGGCAAAGCTCCAATGTGAATAATCGGAATTTTGCCATCAGGATTCCACTTTTTCGGGGAATATTCAATTAAATCATAGCCAACTGCTATCACTAAATCGGTTTCTTCAAAAGCACAACTAATGTAATCCCGTTTTTGCAAACCCGTTGTCCAAAGTGCCAAAGGATGAGTGTAAGGAATTACACCTTTGCCCATGAAAGTATTCGCTGCTGGAATATTCAATCGAGTAGCAAATTCGGTAACAGCTTCACTAGCATTCGCTCGAATTGCGCCATTTCCGATTAACAACAGAGGACTTTTTGCCTTGGAAATCGCCACAGCAGCTTTATTCAAACTTTGGTAAGCACCAAAAGTTTTTTCCCGGTTGTCTTTGGTGAGAGGTTTTCCTTCCACAGGCATGGCTGCGATGTTTTCTGGCAAGTCAATGTGAACTGCTCCTGGCTTTTCACTCTGAGCTACTTTAAAAGCTTTGCGCACAATTTCTGGGGTTGTACCGGGGCGGACAATTTGAGCTCCCCACTTAGTAACTGGGGCAAACATAGCCACCAAATCTAAATATTGGTGCGATTCTATGTGCATTCTATCAGTGCCGACTTGTCCGGTAATGGCAATGAGAGGAGCGCCGTCTAAGTTAGCATCAGCCACACCGGTCATTAAGTTAGTTGCGCCAGGGCCCAAGGTGGATAAACAAACGCCGGCTTTGCCTGTCAGGCGGCCGTAAACGTCGGCCATGAAAGCAGCGCCTTGTTCGTGACGAGTAGTAATAAATTTAATTGAGGAGTTTCTTAGGGCTTCTAAAACTTCTAGATTTTCTTCGCCTGGGAGTCCAAAAACATATTCGACTCCTTCATTCTCTAGACATTGTACCAGTAATTGAGCTGTGTTCATTTCCATTTTAGTCCTCTGTAAGTGGGGATATCTTCTCCTGGTCAACTTCTGGCAACAATCCTAATTAAGAGTTAGGTAAAATCTATCTTTCTTCCGGAATTTATATCACAGGCAGGATGCCCGTGGCACAATCAACACAGATTAATTTAGATTTTTGCCAGAAGTTGATTGAGTGCGCGCTTATTTTACCCACACTGTTTTAATGTTAACAAATTCATGAATTCCTTGGATGCTCAATTCGCGTCCGTAACCGGAGCGTTTGATGCCGCCGAAGGGCAATCTGGGGTCTGATTTGACTAAACCGTTGATGAATACTGCCCCAGCTTCTAGTTCGTCCATAAACCGATCGCACTCTGAGCTTACTGTAGTCCAAGCTGTTGCGGCTAAACCAAAGGACGTACTGTTGGCTAATTCGATCGCCTCATCGATGTTAGCTACTCGGAATACTAAAGCTACTGGCCCGAAAAATTCTTGTTGACGGGCGGCGGCATCCAGGGGAATATCTGTCAAAATAGTTGGCAAGTAGAAATTGCCGGCTTTCTCTGACAAAGCACGGCCGCCTGTTAGCAGTTTAGCTCCCGATGCGATGCAAGCTTGCACTTGATTGTCTAATTCTTTGAGGATTGCAGGAGTCGCTAAAGGGCCGATATCAGTTTCTGGTAACATCGGATCGCCTACTTTTAGTTGCTCGAATTTTTCCACAAATCCTGCGATAAATTCCTCGGCAATCTCTTCTGCTAAAATAAACCTTTTAGCAGATACGCAAGTTTGGCCGCTATTGAGCATTCGCGATATCACAGCAGTGGATAAAGCTGCTGGTAAATCGGCGCTAGACATGACGATAAAGGGGTCGCTTCCTCCCAATTCCAGCACTACTTTTTTCAAATTTTTGCCAGCCTGGGCTGCTAAACTTTCACCCGCGGGTTCGCTACCGGTGAGAGTGGCTGCTTTAACGCGATCGTCCGCAACTATCTTACCTACTTTGTCGGCTCCCACTAACAATGTTTGAAAAACGCCTTCGGGAAAGCCTGCTTCGGTGAAAATTTCCTCTATTTTCAAAGCACATTGTGGCACGTTGGAAGCGTGTTTGAGCAACCCTACGTTGCCCGCCATCAGTGTCGGCGCTGCAAACCGAAAAACTTGCCAAAATGGGAAATTCCAGGGCATGACGGCTAAAATAACGCCCAAGGGTTGGTAGCGGACAAAGCTGCTGCTAGCGTCAGTGCTGGCTGGTACATCGGCCATAAATTGAGCAGCGTTTTTGGCGTAGTAGCGACAAACTAGGGCGCATTTTTCGACTTCGGCGATCGCGGATTTGAGAGTTTTTCCCATTTCTAGGGTCATCATTTTAGCGTAAATTTCGCGATCGCGCTCCAAGATATCCGCAGTTGTCTGCATCCAGATAGAGCGCTGCTCGAAGGGAAGTCGCTGATATTGTTTAAAAGCTGTTTGTGCTAATCCTAGCTTGGTTTCGATTGCCGCATCTGTGAGCGGCTCAAAAGTTTTGACAGTTTCTCCCGTTGTCGGGTTGATAGTAGCAATAGCCATTGTTTTATCTCCTGTGTGAAAAACACAAAACTCCCTTCTAGTTTTCCAGCTAGGCGGGGAGTTGTATCAATGTATTACAAAATGGAAATTTACCGGCCACGTTTTCAGTTTTTGTTAATTTGCAGGTTTTGCAATTTGTTTAAAACTCTCAACTTTTAATTATAGTGCAAAATCTCGATCGCAAATCTTAAGATAATTTGCTTTTCAAGTTTAATGTTGAGCCGGAAATGCGATCGTTTCCGGTTGTATCGTCAGGTGATTTAACCGCGAAGGCGCGTTCGGCGAAGCCGTTCCCGTAGGGTAGGACGCGAAGGCAGAAAAGAGAGAGTGGGGCAGGGCTAAGCATTCGGGCCTATAAATTTGGGTGTTTCCCATCGGCTATTAGCCCGAATGCTTCGCCCCTACAGGGATTGGGGTAGATATAAATTGGGGGATTTCGGATTTTATTTTCACCCCAATGTTGCGCGCCTACACCGATTTTTCCTCGATGTAATTCTGCACGTAAGACTGATAGTAATACCTGCTCCCTTTATCGTTATTTGCCACCATTCCCAACAGCGGAATATCGGCCATTCTCAAATCTTCCAAAGCCAACAATAGCGCCTCTCGCTCCGTTTGATTCAGCCCCACCACCAGCATCATTCCATTGGTGTGAGCGGCCAATAAATTGGCATCGGCTAAACCCAAAAGTGGCGCAGTATCGTAAATCACTAAGTCAAAATTATTTGACAAAGCTGCCATTAAATGCTGCATTTTTCGGGAAGAAAGCACCTTGGTGGGATCGAGAGGAACAGGGCCTGATGTTAACACAAACAGGTTTTCATCGTGGGGCGATCGCAAAATCAACTTTTCCACATCTACATCATCCGCGATCGCATTATGCAACCCTTGCCAATTCGGCAAACCCAGCATTTCGTGCACCTGCGGGCGTCGCAAATCCGCATCCACCAACAGCACTTGCTGACCCATGGCCGCGGCCGCCCGTGCTAGATTTACAGCTACAGTAGACTTGCCATCGGCTACTTGACAAGAAGTAATTACACAAGAGGCGATCGGACTATCAACCTTTAGCAAGCGAATATTAGCATTGAGCGATCGAAAAGCCTCCTGAAAAGCATCCGTCGGCATTTGCGAAATGCCCACATCCACAGTAACTGTCTCCGCAGGAGGAAGCCTCAAAATTTTATCGCTAGCAGGAATTACCCCCAACAAAGGTAGCCGAATCGAATGTTTGACATCCTCTGGACTGTGGAACACCTTATCATTATTAAACCGTTGCGCCAACTGCGCCACCAGGGCACCAAACACCAAACCAAGCAATCCACCAACAGCCAAATTTAAAGGCATAATTGGAGCAACAGCCATCAACTCCCCATTGCGATAGCGCGGAATTTCCGGCTTAGCAATCACCTCCCAAGCCACCTCTTTTTTACCCACAGCTTCAAGCTGCAAAGCTTGCTGTTTTGCCAACAAACTTTTCAGCGTACTATTGGTTAAATCCGCCTCCCGCTGCAAATCCGAATAGCGCCGCAAAATCACCGGGAATCCTTGAGAATATTGATTCAACTGCTTAGCAGCTTGTTCCAAAACTTGATTTCGCACTCCCAAAACCTGAATAGTATTAGCAGTACCAATAAACTGCTCGATCAACTTAATCCGCACCGGATCTTGAAAAGCCAGCACTTGAGAATTTACCTTACCTAAATCAGTTCCCAAAACCTGTGTAGCCTCTTTTTTCAACAAAGGAATCAGATTTTTTTGCTGTTCTCGCAACAACTGCATTTGGGGAGTTTGGTCAGTATAAGTCGCGGAATTAATCGCAATTTGTCCTTCTAATTGCTGCAATTGAGTCAGCATTGCTTGATAGCGAGGTGCTTGACTCAGAGAAGAAGCCATCAGGGCTTGTTGCTGATTCAGTCCTAGCTGATTTTGCAAATTAGCATAGAGCAATTTTTGCTGATTTAGTTGGGTTTGAGCATCCAATCTTTGCGCTTGAAGTTGACTAATTTGCTGCGCTAATTGTTGGGTTTGAATTTGCGGATCGATGAAATTGTACTGCTGACGCAATTTTTGAATTTCTGTTTGAATCGCTTGTTGGCGCTTTTGCTGATTGGGAATTTGCGATTTCACAAAATCCAGACTCTGACTAATTTGAGTTCTGGTATCTTGGACGCTGTAGTTGCGGTAGCCTAACGCAACTTTTTCTAAAACAAACTGAATTTTTTTCGGGTCGAAATCCCGATATTTAACTTCGATAATCTTGGTATTTTTAAACCGATTAATTGACAACCTCGTTTGCCTATCCAATGGCAAATTATCTGTTTTTTCGTTAAAAAGGTAGTTGTAATTAATTTCAGGATACTTCGCCCGCAACTGTTTGATAATTGGCGACATTACTTGCGGACTTTGCAAAACCTGAATTTGGGATTCGTAGTCAAAACCAGCATTTTCTGGTGTTTCGGGAGCCGCTGGTTTCAGTTTCAATTCACCGGAGTAGATTTTTGCTAAAGTGTTTTGGGTAACAGTGGGTTCTACTAATAATTGAAATCGTCCTTCGTACTCACTTTTTTGATTCAAAGTCCAAGCAAAAACACCTGTGGTTACTGCCGCAGCTACGCCTAGGACTAAAAACGAGCGACTGCGGCATACTTCCCAAAAATTCAACGGCTCTGACTCTGTTTGTTCCAGTTCTAAAAAATCATTTTCTCCATTGTAAAGCACCGAAGATATTTGTCGCGTTCCTGGGGATTTTTGGTTTTTTTTAAGCAGTGATATCTGAGAGTTTTTCCCTGGTTTCATTTGTTTATGCAGCTTATTAGTTTCAACGTCTGTAGGAGCTATCGAAAAATATTGAACAATCTGAATATTCCCAATAAAGGATTAAGAGGAGCGAGGGTACCACCTACATTATCCGAGAATGCAGCGCGACCCGATCGCCTGACCATGATTACATCATTATTTTGGAGTTTAGGATTGGCTTCATCATTAGCAGTGGCGGAAAAATTCACCTTAATCGCGAGGCGAGAAACAGTGCCATTAGCATTGATGCGGATTAAATCCACCGAATCCATTTCTGCCCGCGCTTTATTAAAACCTCCCGCTGCTACCAGCGCTTGATTTAAAGAAGTATTTGGCCGCAGGGCAATCGCCCCTGGTTTGATCACTTCTCCCACCACTGTCACCTTAATTGTATCCGGTGAAAAACTAGAATTAGCTACCTGGGCACCCTGAGTTTCGTCAATATTTTCGGCTTTGGGAATAATCACCGTATCTCCCTGTTGCAGCACTAAATCTTGAGATACATCTCCTGTTTGCAAAAGTTGCCACAAATCGACATTAATAATTTGTTCAGTACCAGCCCGCGTCTGACGACGAACTTGTATTTGCCGAATATCAGCTACGGGGGTAATGCCGCCAGCTATTTTAATCGCCCTAGTGACTGTTTGCTGCACAACGGTTTCACTAGCCGCCGTCTCCGTAGCACCAAACAAACCCGAATTTGCACCCATGTCATTCTCTTGTAACCTACTTTGAGAATCCTTTGCCAGAGTATAAGTACCGGGACGAGCTACTTCTCCCACCACAGCAATATTAATGGGCTGAGTGCTTTGTCCGGTAATATTGGCAACCGCTAAAGTAGGTGCTTCTTGGCGATTGAGGCTAGTGACAGTGGGAATAAATATAGTATCGCCGTCGCGCAAAGTCATATCGGCGCGCAAATCACCGTTTTGCAACAATTCCCATAAATCAACACTAATAATTTGTTCCGCTGCATTGCGTTGGGGGCGGCGGATTTTGATTTGTCGCACATCTGCTGACTGTGTAATACCACCAGCCATTCGCAAAGCTCGCGATATCGTGGGCATTTGAGTTCCCATTTGCTCTGCTGTGCCTCCGGGGCCCGCCGCTGAGGATATTGTATAGGCTCCTGGGCGGTTGATTTCCCCTGCGATCGCAATTTGTAAAGGACGCGGGGCCAGCAGTTTCAGTGTAATCCAAGGACGCTTTAAGTATTGACCATATCGCCCTTTGACACTATTGGCTGCTTGTTCTAAAGTCATCCCGTACACTGAAACGCTACCAATTAAGGGCAAACTTAGGGAACCGTCAGCCTGTACCTGATGTTGACCGTTGGGGCCGCTATATTCCGGGACGTTAAAAATGTCCAGTTGAATGCGATCGCCCGCTCCTAAAGTGTAAACTTCCGATCGTACACTCGAAGATGTCGGTGCTGCATTGACTGGCGTAGTTCCCGGAACCAGCGGCAATCCCGGCGCGGAGGGTACGGGTACGGGTAGGGGTACGGATGCGGGTACGGCTAGGGGGGGAGGAGGCGGAGGTAACTGAGCCCAACTAGGAGCAGAAACTAGAATCGCCATCAACACCGATCCAGTGCAACCGTTGACAATATTGATTCCCAAATCACTTTTGAGCACCATCGTTTTTTGCCCGATCCTTTTCCTAACCCATTACCATCAAATGTAACTCAACTCCTCTAATTTACTCAGAATTTTTTCCACACACTCTGTCACACTTTCCTTTTCTGTGCAACAAATAATCTCAGGATTGAGGGGTGCTTCATAGGGATCGTCAATTCCTGTAAACCCCTTAATTTCACCTTTTCTGGCTTTGGCGTACATCCCTTTGACATCCCGCACTTCACACGCTTCTAGGGACGCTTTCACATATACCTCCACAAAGTTAGGTTCGATGGCTCTAACTTCGTCGCGAATTGCTTGGTAGGGGCTAATGGCCGCGGTAATGGCGACAACTCCATTGCGGCTAAGCAAGTGAGCGACAAATCCAATCCGCCGAATATTTGTATCTCGGTCTTCTTTGCTAAATCCCAAACCTTTTGATAGGTTGGTACGCACCACATCTCCATCCAAAATTTCGACTTTGCAGCCTCTGGCTTTCAACTCTGGTTCCAAAGCTAGGCTAATAGTTGTTTTGCCTGAACCGCTCAGTCCGGTAAACCACAAAATAAAACCTTTGTTCATGTTCAATTGCTTTGTAACTAATTAATGGTGACATTTACCCGACGCCTGACTTTACTATCGGGGTTCCCCATTTTCAGATTGTTTTCGATCGGAATTTCTATGTTATATTGTTTCCGGCTACATCGTCATATAAAATTCTCTCTTCATCGTCCTGTATTAAACTTTCTCTTCTCTTCCTTTGCGTCAACAGCGCCTTCGCGGTTAAATCATATCGATAGCTTTAGAAGTCGGAGGGTTCGGGGCGGTCGATGAACGAGCAAATTATTTTACTGTACCACTTGACTTGACTTAAGTTGGTTCACGAGATAGACTTTGTTTAGAGTTTGTGAAAAACAATGTCTCAAGTAATCACCGCCAAACTAAAGCTAAATCTAAATGCCGAGCAAAAAGCTCTGGTAGCTCAGACTGCTTTAGCTTACCGTGACGCTTTGAATTATACTTCACAAGTCGCTTTTGACGCGGGTAAAACCAGCAATGGACTTAAGTTGCAAAAAGCTGTCTACAACGAGTTGCGAGTTCGTTTTGGACTCGGCGCTCAGATGGCCTGCAACGTACCAAGGCAAGTGTCGGCAACATACAAAGCACTTTGGACAAAAGTTAGAGAATCTAACGATGCTATTGCCAAGGGCTACACCAAGAAACGATATAAGGGACTAGATAAAGTTCCTAAGTATGTTTCTCGAACTTGCACCTTAAACTATCAGCGAGACTACTCCTTTAAAACCGAGCAACGGGTAAGTATTATCACTCTACAAGGTCGAGTTGTAGTTTCCTATGACAGTTACAACAAGCATTTAGCATTGATTGCCAGCGGTTACAAGGTTGGGGCTGCCAAGATTGTTTATCAGCGTTCTTCCAAAACTTACTATTTAATGGTGAGTATTGAAGTAGAAACCCAGATAGTTGACCCATTAAAAATTACTAGAGTTTCTGGTGTTGACGTAGGAATGCGCTATCTTGCTGTAGAAACAGACTTGCAAAACAAGTCGAAGTTTTATTCAGGGAAGAGCGCTAGACACAAAGCCAACCGCTATCACAAAGCGCGACAAACTCTTCAGCGTAAAGACACTCGTTCGGCTCATCGTAGATTGATTGCTTTGTCGGGTCGAGAAAGACGGTTTATCGCTGATGTGAACCACCAAATCAGCAAAGAAATTGCTAAACCTAACAGCTTGATTGGACTGGAGAATTTGACCGGAATCCGGGATAGAACTAAGTCTAAGTCAGGTAAAAGGACTAGCAAAAAACAACGCAAAGCTAATCGGAATAAAGCCAAGTGGTCCTTTGCCGAATTGCACGGCTATATCGACTACAAGGCAAATTTGAACGGCTCTTTAGCCACTAAGGTTCCAGCTCATTACACTTCGCAAAGTTGTCCTAAGTGCGGGCACACATCTATGGGGAACAGACCGAAGAAAGGGTTATTGTTCCGATGCGAATGTTGCGGTCACGAACTTCATGCTGATTTGGTGGGAAGCAGAAATATTGCTATGAGAACGCTGCTTGTTCGGCAAGACTGGACGAGTACGGGGAGCTTGTCAGCATCCCCTGATGTGTCGGGCCGTGAAACTAAAGCTGAGATTCTACAGAGATTCTCGGAATTGCGGTGGAGTTCAGATACAAGCCCACATCATAGCGGTACCCCGCTTGATGCTGGGTAGTTGACATGCGCTTATGTTTTCTGTCTTAACAGCCGATGTTTTAGTAGTTGGTGGCGGTACTGGTGGCACAGCAGCCGCCATACAAGCAGCCCGCTGTGGTGTCAAAACTATTTTGGTGAGTGAGTTTCCTTGGTTGGGCGGTATGCTTACTTCGGCTGGGGTTTCGGCTCCCGATGGTAACGAATTAGCCGCTTTTGGGACTGGTTTGTGGGGTGCTTTTCTCCGGGAACTTCAGCAGCGACATGGGGAAGGTTTAGATTGGGGCTGGGTCAGTTTTTTTACTTACGATCCGCGCATTGGTGCAGAAATTTTTGCTGATTGGGTTAAATGTTTACCAAATCTGCGCTGGATTTCTGGACAAAAAGTTCAAGGTGTGCTAAGGGAAGGCGATCGCATTGTTGGCGTTCAATTCCCCGATTTTATGGTGTCAGCGACAGTCACTTTGGATGCCACGGAATTGGGAGATTTATTGGCTGTGGCTGAGGTTCCTCACCGTTGGGGTTGGGAGTTTCAAGCAGAATTTGGAGAACCGAGTGCACCGATCGCACCTAACGATCTGACACAAAGATATCCCATACAAGCTCCGACTTGGGTGGTAATGATGCAGGATTTTGGGGAAGGTGCTGTAGCGCCAGAAATTCCCGCGCCACCGATTCATGATCCCGATCGCTTTACAGGAGCTTGGGATAATTATACTCCTGAAGATTTTCTCAATTATGGCCGACTTCCGGGTGGGTTGCTCATGATTAATTGGCCGATTCGGGGTAATGATTATGGCTTTAAGGTCGATCGACTAATTGGATCTGAAACATCACAAACAGAATTCCTCCAAGAAAGTCTGTGGCATAGTCAAAGTTTCGCCCGCTACATTCAAACCAAACTCGGCCGCCGCTATGGTTTAGCAGAGAACATTTTCCCCACTTCTAACACCAAAAATCCCCAAAATTCTTCTCCCTTATTTGCTTCCCCCCTAACCGAAAGTTCTCCCTTATTTCATTCCCCCCTAACCGAAAGTTCTCCCTTATTTCATTCCCCCCTAACCGAAAGTTCTCTCTTATTTCCTTCCCCCCTAACCGAAAGTTCTCTCTTATTTCCTTCCCCCCAAGGAGAAGATTCTGCCTTATTTCCTTCCCCCCAAGGAGAGGATTCTGCCCTATTTCCTTCCCCCCAAGGAGAGGATTCTGCCCTATTTCCTTCCCCCCAAGGAGAGGATTCTGCCCTATTTCCTTCCCCCCAAGGAGAGGATTCTGCCTTATTTCCTTCCCCCCAAGGAGAAGATTCTGCCTTATTTCCTTCCCCCCAAGGAGAAGATTCTGCCTTATTTCCTTCCCCCCAAGGAGAA
>RDXH01000292.1 GCA_004292745.1 Oscillatoriales cyanobacterium
GGAACAACCGAGAGAAGTGACTCAATTTAAAAACCCAAATACTCCCATTCGTACCTTACAACTCAAAGGTTTAGACATCGCAGCCGGACGGGAAATCCTCAGAGATTATGGGTTAGCAGAAATCGACAACAGTGAAGCACTCATTCACCGCTATGAAGGCAACCCGCTATGGTTAAAAAGCGTGGCGAATCTGATTCAAGAGCTGGGAATCGACGCGACTGAGTTATTACTAGATGATACCATATTGTTGCCGGAAGATTTGAAAGATGTTTTACAGCAGCAGTGCGATCGCACTTCCGAACTAGAAAAACAAGTTATGTCTGTGTTGGCTGGGGAAAACCAGCCAGTCAACGTCGCCAAATTGCTAGAAAAAGGACAAATATCATCATCGGATTTACTCAACGCGCTCCAATCTTTATCGCGGCGCTGCTTGATACAAAAAGAAGGAAGTCTTTACACTCTTTCACCTGTATTGAGGCAGTATATCAAAGGGTTGTAACTGAGATATTGCACTATTCTGATGTTACCCCAAATCCCGCCAGGGACTTAAGTCCCTGGCTAATAGCTTAAGTCCTCTAAAGAGGACTGGAAAAGAATTTCAGTCCTCTTTAGAGGACTTAAGCTATGAGACGGGGGTTTAAACCCCCGTCGGGTGATTGCGAGATCGAATAAAGAAACCGGGTTTTTTCCAAATTTGTCGGCTACAGCGCGTCTTCTCAATAAAAACCCGGTTTCTAGGCTTAATGCGTAAGTCTTATAAAATAGATATAAAATATAAATTGATGCTGCTAGCAATGGAGTCATCCCATGACCGCAACAATTCCTGCTCAAACTTTGCCAGAAATCATCTACCCAGACAGCGACGGAAAACCCATGTCTGACAATACCAAACAGTTTCAATTAATCGTAAAAATTCAAGGCGGAATAGATGCTTTATTCAAAGACAACGAAAATGTCTTTGTAGCAGGTGATTTGCTGTGGTATCCCGTCGAAGGAGATAACAAAACTCGCCAAGCACCTGATACTATGGTAGTCTTTGGCAGACCCAAAGGCGATAGGGGTTCCTACCAACAGTGGCTTGAAGATAATATTGCGCCGCAAGTTGTCTTTGAAATCATTTCGCCGGGAAACCGCATGACAGCAATGTTTAAGCTGTTTAAGTTTTACGAGAATTATGGAGTCGAAGAATATTATGTCTACGATCCAGAGGATAATGAGTTAATGGGTTGGCTGCGAAGTGACGGACAACTAAACTATATTGAATCAATGGAAAGTTGGGTAAGTCCGCGTTTGGAGATCCGTTTTGAAACTGCATCGGGAGATTTGGAAATTTATCGTCCCGACGGACTGAAGTTTTTATCTTATGTGGAGTTGTCAAGACAAATGGAACAAGCACAGCAAAAAGCCGATCGCCTATCTGAAAAACTGCGAGAAATGGGGATAAATCCAGAGGACATTTTAAGCTGAATTATCTCTACAACGGTTTAATTAAACAGGAATTACGCACTCTGAATAAAGAAACCGGGTTTTTTCTGAATTTGTCGGCTATAGCGCAATACGGTTCAGATAAGACAGATCCCCCCTAACTAAGAGGGCGGGCACGGGGGCACCGCCCCTACAAAGAGGAGGGACAAGAAGTTACTCAAAGTCTCCCTTCTTAAGGGGGATTTAGGGGGATATCCGGGGAATTAGCAGTGTTAACCCAAGCGTATTGGGCTATAGCGGAGTATTCTCGTAAAAACCCGGTTTCTGGGCCCTCATAGAAACCCTGTTAAACTCAAGCCGCAGCCTTATCTAAAGGCTGTACTTCAGCGAGGTATTTGTGCAGTTGGTCGCCTTCGACTACTTCAGTTTCTAACAGTTGCTGCGTGATTGTTTCCAACAATTCCCGATTAGCTTTCAGGATATCTAAAGCTTGCTGATGTGCAGTTTCAACAATTTCTTTGACTTCTTTGTCGATCGCCTCAGCAGTCTGGGCACTTACCGCACGGCGCGCATTTCCCATACCATCGTTGAGGAACATTGCTTGTTGGCCGCGATCGTAAGCAAGAGGCCCCAAAACCTTACTCATCCCGTAAGTTGTCACCATCCGTTCAGCTAAATCAGTCGCCCTTTGTAAGTCATTGGAAGCGCCAGTAGTAATGCTACCAAACACAACTTCCTCAGCCGATCGCCCTCCAAGTAGTGTAGCAATCTGACCGCGCAATTCCGCCTCATCCAACAAGAAACGATCTTCAGTCGGTACCTGCAACGTGTAACCTAATGCAGCCATACCGCGAGGGACGATCGAGATTTTCGACACTTCGCCGCCGCCAGTCATCACAGCGCCAACCATCGCGTGCCCGACTTCGTGATAAGCCACAATCTTTTTCTCTTTGTCGTTGAGCACCCGGCTTTTCTTTTCCAAGCCAGCTACAAC
>RDXH01000293.1 GCA_004292745.1 Oscillatoriales cyanobacterium
CTTGTGAAATAGTCTTTGGCGTCATGTGTCCTATTTGATCACACTTTTTTTACTCTGCTTACTTTTTTTCTCTGCTACCCCTACTTATTGAGCGGATACGGTTTTACTCAAGGATTTTCCACCCGAATGCGAGAGCCCCTACTGCCTTAATTGCATTTAATTAGGTGGACTTACTTAACCAATAACAAATAACCAATAACTAAGTAAATCCACTTAATTAAACGTAAAATACGGATGACCGAAAAGCTGACTGCATAAGTCTTCTTCACATCGATCTTCTTCCTGAAGCGGTTCAGCCAGCGTAGTCGAAGGGCGAGCGGATAAACGCAGTCGTTGGGCCTTCTTCCTTCTACTTACCACTGTGGCCGAGAAGCCATCAAAGTAGTAGCAGCCTCGCTCGGTAACGGCTTAGCAAAAAAATAACCTTGCCCGTATTCGCAGCCGATCGCCCTTAACCTAGCCAATTGTGCCGCCGTCTCCACACCCTCAGCAATCACATCCATACCCAAAGCATGGGCGAGGGTAACAATCGTCCGCACGATCGCCACATTCTCCCCCTCGCTTTCTATCTCCATCAGCCCCACAAACGACTTATCAACCTTCAAAGTATCCGTCGGAAACCGACTCAAATAACTCAACGAAGAATAACCAGTACCAAAATCATCAATTCCTAACTTGACATTCAGGGCTTTCATATGCTTTAAAACCGCGATCGCCGACTCCACATCATCCATCACCACACTCTCAGTAATCTCCAACTTCAAACTCTCGGCACTCAACCCCGTGGTTCCCAAAATCTCCTTAATTCGCGCCACCAAATCCGGCTGTGCAAACTGCTTCCCAGACAAATTGACACTCATCATCAAAGGTCGATCGAAATCAAACATCCCCTCCCACAGACGCAACTGACGACAAGCCTCCTCCAACACCCACTCACCAAGAGGTACAATCGCCCCCGTATCCTCAGCCACCGGAATAAACTTCACAGGGGACACCAAACCCCGCACCGGATGCTGCCAACGCACCAAAGCCTCAAACCCAATAATCCTCCCAGTTGCCAAACACACAAACGGCTGGTAGTGCAGCAAAAACTCCCCACGCTTGAGCGCCATCCGCAAATCCGTCTCCAACTGCAACCTTTCCAGGGCCAAATCGTGCATCGAAGCATTAAACAACTGATACCTTCCCATCCCCAAAGCCTTCGCCCGATACATCGCCGTGTGGGCATCCCTGAGCAAATGTTCCGGCTGTTCCCTGACGGTAGCTGAGGCTTCGCCCCCCACCGCAATGCCGATGCTAGCGGTGACAAATACCTCTTGCCCTCTCAACTCAAAAGGTACAATTAAAGCTTGGTGAATGCGATCGGCCAAATTCAGCGCACTATCAACATCCGTATTTCTCACCAAAATCGCAAAATCATCACCCCCCACCCGCGCCACAGTATCCCCATGGCAAAGACTTGCTCTCAACCGCAGCACAACCGATATCAGCAGTTCATCCCCCGCCAAATGACCCAAAGAATCATTAATCACCTTGAACCGGTCTAAATCCAAAAACAGCACCGCAAACAAATAGCTGTGGCGACCTCTAGTATTGCCGATCGCCCGCCCCAGACACTCCACAAACAAATCCCGGTTAGGCAAACCTGTGAGCGAATCGTGAAAAGCATCGTAGAGTTTTTTGTAAGCACTAACACCCACACCAGTCATCACCAAACCCAAAGCCGGCGACACCAGAGGCACCCACCCACCCACTGTAAAAATGCCAAAACTCATCCCCAACAGTGCTATCAATACCCCAAGCCCAAACAATCCAGCCCGAAGAGGGTGCTGAATCCGCCAAGCTATAGTCCCGCCCAGCACCGCCCAGGAAGCATTCCACAAAATTTCTGCCCAGGATGGCCACATCCAAAAAAGCGATCGCCCATCCAACACTGCACTCAACAATTGGCTCAGCATTTGAGCGTGCAGCAGCACCCCCGGCATTTTTGGACTTTGCTGAAGCGCTGGGCTATAGGGTGTTAGAAACAAATCTCTGGCACTAGGTGCTGTCGTCCCAATCAACACAATCTTGTCTTTCACCCAACTTGGGTCAAGTTCTCCCTTCAACACCTGGCTGATACTTACTTGTCGTGCCACGTTGTTAGCAGAATGATATTGGAGCAGAATTTGATAGCCTTTGGTGTCAATATTGGCATAGCCACCACTGTTAGATCTTAAAGGTTGGAATTGTGCCTTACCCCAGTTAATTTGGTTGGGATGAACAGGGTAGGGGGCTGAAAAATTTTTTGTATACACCTATTGACATTCTTCCCAGATTGGGTAACTATTAAGTGGTAGTATTAGAGGTAAGCAACTCTTGGAGACTCAATCAGAAGTGACCCTTTCAATCG
>RDXH01000118.1 GCA_004292745.1 Oscillatoriales cyanobacterium
TAATCGTAGCTTGCGGGGCGGGACGCCATCGCCCTCATCGACCAAACCAATGATAACATCCGTGGCGGCAAGCATTTTCACCACATCCTCGCGAGTGCGCTTGTCGCACCAAAACTCGTTTTTGTACAAATCCATCAAGTCGGAAACCTGACTTTCAGTCAGAGTTTCGACGATTCGATACTTATCCATGTTGTCGGTCATACTGAATTTTACCGTAATCTAGTTTAATTGCGCGATCGGCTAGATCGAAATAGCGATCGTCATGACTAATCACAAACACCGTTTTCCCGCGGCGCTTCAACTCCGGTAACAACTGCTTGTAAAAAATATCCCGAAAAAACGGGTCTTGATCCGAAGCCCACTCATCAAACAAATAAATCGGCCTATCTTCCAAATAAGCCGTCAACAAAGCCAACCGTTTTCGCTGTCCCTGAGACAAAGCCGTAGTGGATAATATACCATCTTTCACCTCAACTTTATTATCCAAATGAAATTCTCGCAAATATTCAGCGGCTTGCGCGTCCAAATCGTGGTTAGTCATGCCCAAAAGCCTTTCAAACAAATAGAAATCAGAAAATATCACTGAAAAATGCTGCCTGTACCACTCTCGATTCTCATCAGTAATCGGCTGTCCATCTAGCAAAATATCTCCCGATTCAGGAATATACAAACCAGTAATTAACTTAGCCAAAGTTGATTTACCACTGCCATTTCCACCAATGATAAATACCAACTCACCCGCATGAAACTTCAAACTTAACTCACCCAAAATAAAATTACTGTCTTCTTTTTCTCCAGGATAGCGGTGAGTTGTTCCCTTCAATTCAAGAGTCTGCCAATCAGCAGTTTCAACCCTTTTTACCACAGAACTTATCTCAGCTTGACTCGCCAAAGCCAATCCCATTTTCTCTATCTTTTCCACCGAAGTATTAGCCCGAAAAATCGCCGGCAACCTTTGCAAAATATTCTGAAACGGAGACATCAAATAGGTGCTTGTCAGAATGTAAGTCGATAAATCAAAGCAGTCACGTTATAATCGCGGGAAGCATCCGCGCTTACCTGCAATTCTTGAGTAAAAAACTCTTGGCGTCGCAAAGAATGCAGTTTAAGTTCCTTAATCCCGTCAGTGATACTGCGAAAATGCTTAAACAATATATCCTGTTCTTCTCTAGCTAAATCGAAGAACTTCCGCATTTTGTTCAGCAACAGTTGTACAGTGCCAATCATCAGCACCAAAAAACCAAATACAACTACAAAAACAGTCGCAGAAATCGTGCTTAGATAAGCTAAGCAGCCCACAACAACGGCGATATCAACACAGAGAAAAGGAATCAAAAATATAGTATTAGAAAGGGTCCCCACATCATCAGTCAGAGTCGCCAGCAAGCGGTTAGCACCCAACTCTTCCAAATTTCGCAACGGAGAAGACAAAATACCGCGACTCAAACTCAGTCGGAGATTATAAACTGCTTCTTGAGAAAGATAGATTAACAAAAATTGAGAGACAAAGCCACTCAAAAGAGCCAAAATTGCCAATCCCCCAAAATACCAGACTAAACTAGCATTAGAATTGTCGCTGATGGCGCGGTTAATTAGGGCAATTAACATAGCACTGGAACCGCCGCTGATTAAACCTGTGAGTATGGCGATGGAAACACTTAACCAAGAAGCTTTTAACAGTAACCAAATTACATTCATCGTTTACCTCTATAATAACTCTTATCTGCGTTAATCCGCGTTAATCTGCCTACATCTGCGGTTCAAAAAGATAATTTATTCAGTCTCCTCCGTCTCGAATACAACCAACTCATAAATATCACTCATGGACATTTGTACTTCCACCGAAGCAAAAGAAACTATTGCCGATTCTCCCTCATATTCCCGAAACAACCATTCATTCGATTCAGTTTTAATATATTGTGTCACTAAAAACTCGTATTGGCTGACTAACACATATTCACGGAATTCAGGAATCGATCGATAAAACCGAAACTTATCCTCTCGATTCACATCCTCGCTATACTTAGAAAGCACTTCTACAATCAATACAGGATTGAGTATTTCATCATTCCGCCCTTCCGTCAAAGCAGGCTTTCCTTCAATTACCATAATATCAGGATAAGTTCCTCGTCGGTATCGAGAAATCCACAACCGTAAACCGCTGAAAAATACTTCTGCATTCTTCCCCCGCAAAGCAGTATGCAAACCAGCACAAATATTGCCTTTAATCTGGCTGCGATCAATCGTGCTACCTGCAATTGGTACAATTTTTCCATCGCGGTATTCATTGATAAATTCGGCAGTTTCCTCTAACTCCCGGTACTCATCAACAGTATAAACTTTTTGTACTAACATTTTCACCTCTGTACAAACTCTTATCTGCGTTAATCCGCGTTAATCTGCCTACATCTGCGGTTCAAAATCATAATCAACAGTATATCACAACAATAAAAAAACGCCCAACCACAAAGAGTTAGGCGCTTTTCAAACTTTCAAAACCAGGTAAAATTAATCCTGGCTAGAAAACGAATTCGATTCGATTTTCGCAGCAGCTACCACAGGCTGTACCTGACTCAAAGCCGACTGCAACATGGGAGTGTTGGCAACAGCATCATTAGCCATATTAAACAAAGGATTCGACAAAATACCAGCCAAAGTTGTCGCCACCAAAGTCAGTACAACACTGACTTGCAAAGGGCGCATTCCTTGAAGATTCCAGCGAATTTCAGGATAATTTTTGACAACATCGGACATCTCTTGAGGTTCCTTGACTACCATCATCTTGACGACGCGGATGTAGTAGTAAATCGAAATTACGCTGGTAATTAATCCCAGAATAACTAAGCCGTAAAGTCCAGCTTGCCAGCCGGCCCAGAATAGATAAATCTTGCCGAAAAATCCAGCCAAGGGTGGTATTCCGCCGAGGGAAAGCAGGCAAATACTCAAGGCTAAAGTTAACAGTGGGTCTTTTTGATACAAACCGGAGTAGTCGCTAATTTGGTCGGTGCCAGTCCGCAATGAGAACAGGATGATGCAGGCGAAAGCACCTAAGTTCATAAACAGGTAAACCAACAGATAAAATATCATGCTGGAATAACCCGCTTCGGTTCCTGCAACTAAACCAATCATGACAAAACCGGCTTGGGCGATCGACGAATAAGCCAAAAGCCGCTTCATGCTAGTCTGAGCAAGAGCTACTACATTTCCCAACACCATGCTGAGAATTGCTAGGGCTGTGAATACGAAGTGCCACTGTTCGATAAGTACGGGGAAAACCGTAGTTAACAAGCGGATTGCTAGGGCAAAACCTGCTGCTTTTGAACCGACAGAAAGGAAGGCCACAACGGGTGTTGGCGAACCTTCATAAACGTCTGGAGTCCATTGGTGGAAGGGAACTGCTGAGATTTTGAAGGCGATTCCGGCGATCGCAAATACCAACGCAATCACTAAACCCAGAGATTGACCCTCATTCACAGTAGAAAGATGAGAGGCGATCGCGCTTAAGGTAGTTTCACCACCAGACAAACCATACAGCAGCGACAGCCCGTAGAGAAACACCGCCGAAGAAGAAGCACCAATTAACAGATATTTCAAAGCAGCTTCATTGGAACGCGGGTCGCGTTTTGTGTAACCCGTCAGCAAATAAGACGAGATACTGAGGGTTTCCAACGAAATAAAAATCATCACCAATTCATCAGCACCGGAAAGGAACATTCCCCCCAAAGTAGCGGTGAGCAAAATGCCGATAAATTCTGCTAAAGCAGTCCCAGTTTGCAATACATAGCGGACGGATATCAAAATAGTGACAGCCGCCGTCAAAGCAATAATTCCGCGAAATACTAAACTCAAGGCATCGCTATTAAAACCGCCTAGAAACGAGATAGTATTAGTGTTGTCCGCTTGCAAACACAGGGCACCGACGGCCCCTAGCAAACCGGCAACAGCAACGTAGGGAGTCCAACCAGAGGAACTGCGGCCGACGATTAAGTCGCCGACGAGCACCACCAAAAGGGTGACGATGACTATTCCCTCTGGCAATATAGTTCCAGCATTTAACTGGGCGGCAAGAGTAGCAAAATCCATATTTTCAGACAAGTTGGGTAATACAGGCCCCAAAGCCTGTGATGGTCAGTGAAATGTTAGAAAGTCTTTACCAAATTGGATTGTAGCTGATTACAGCCTCGCGCTCCCAGTTTCGCCAGTGTTTGTTGCGATATCTTAGGTTCAACTGGTTCCCCGGCTCTGCCTGGGAACCCATGTCTACAGGCTCTGCCTGGTCGATCGCACGCGCAAACAGGAGGTAGAGCCTCTGGATGATATTCGTCCCCAGACAGAGCCTGGGGACGACCAAAAAAAGCCAATTGGTTTGGGTTCAAGAGCAGTAGATTTTCCTGATAGATCGATCGGGCATAATTCAATGACGCGCCGTTTCAGCTTTAATTTCTCGGATAATGGTTGATACTTCTGTTTCCGAATCAAGGTGTCTGGCCAGAACTTGAGCAGTTGTATCCAGCAGGCGTTCTGAAAAGGCTTTAGTTAAGTCTGCCCGCAGGCCTTGCCCTATGTAAAACTTCAGCAGTGCTTCTACAGACATATCTCGATTTGCCGCTATTTTTTTAAGTGATTCTAAAGTATCTGTTGGGATTTGAATCGAGACTGTTTCTGTTATACGCGATCGCAATTGCAATTTAATTTCTGATTCTGGATTATTCATATAATTGTCTTTCTGTGCGGGTAGCAGGACGGGAAGAAATGATGCGGCTTCGCAGACCGCGTTCTACATAAACTACGAGTAATAGGCGTTGAGAAAGGGAGTAACCCAGAATAAAATCGCGCAGTTCGTCATTGGTAGTAGCGTCTCCCTCCTGATAAAATGGATCGAAGAAAACTTCTGCTGCTTCTTCAAAGCTAACGCCATGTTTTTCTAGGTTGCTCTCGGCTTTGTTTGTGTCCCATTCAAACTCAACGCCTTCTAGTCTGTACACTTTATCCATGTTTCAATTTTAACATCGCTTTAAGGTACTTTGAAAATAATACCCAAAGTTCGATATAATGAGTAAGATTGAATCAAATACAGAGGGGTGGTGGTTATGCTCGATCGCACTAAATTAGTTTTGGCTGGTATGTCGATCGCGCTTTCGGTTCAATTAAGTCCGCCAGTTTCAGCAGCCGTGCCGGTTGGCAAAGTCGTACAAACACCACAAACTAACAGTAGCGAGGCTGCCAAAAAACTATATGAAGAGGCAGAGAAACTCTACTACCAAGAAGGAACAAAGGAAGCTTTAACAAGTGCGATCGCCAAAGCTGAAGAAGCATTAAAACTGTATCGATCGGCGGGCGATCGCTTACAAGAAGCAATCATCCTCAACAACATTGGCTTTGTTTACAACGATTTGGGAGAGCAACAGAAAGCGCTACAGTATTTCAATCAATCTCTTCCCGTGAGTCGAGCTATCGGCGATCGTCGTTGGGAAGCAACCGCTCTCCACAACATTGGCGGTATCTACGACAATTTAGGAGAGCAACAGAAAGCTTTAGACTATTACAATCAATCTCTTCCCCTGAGTCGAGCTGTGGGCGATCGCAGCGGGGAAGCAACCACTCTCAACCAGATTGGCGGTATCTACTCAAATTTAGGAGAGCAACAGAAAGCTTTAGACTATTTAAATCAATCTCTTCTCCTGATTAGAGCTATCGGCGATAGAGCTATCGGCGATCGTCGTCGGGAAGCAAGATTTCTCAGCAATATTGGCGCTATCTACGAAAATTTAGGAGAGCAACAGAAAGCTTTAGACTATTACAATCAATCTCTTCTCCTGCATCGAGCTTTGGGCGATCGCAGCGGGGAAGCTCTCACTCTCAACCAGATTGGCGTTATGTACAACAATTTAGGAGAGCAACAGAAAGCTTTAGACTATTTCAATCAATCTCTTCCCCTGAGTCGAGCTGTGGGCGATCCCAGCGGGGAAGCTCTCACCCTTCATAACATAGCTCATAACAAACGCGATCGCGGAAATCTTACCGAAGCCCTCAATGACATCGAAGCCTCTATCAAAATCATCGAAAACCTCCGCACCAAAATAGCCAGCCCAGAACTCCGCAGCTCATACTTTGCCACAGTACAGAACTACTACGAATTCTACATCGACGTGTTAATGCAACTGCATAAAACTAATCCTAAATCCGGTTATGATACCAAAGCCTTAGAAGCCAGCGAACGTTCTCGCGCCCGCAGTCTCCTCGAACTCCTCCAAGAAACTAATACCAACATTCGCGAAGGCATTTCCCCCGATTTACTACAACAAGAAAATCGCGCCAAACAGCAACTTGATGCCATAGAAAAACAGCGCATTGAAGAACTCAGTCGCCCCAATCCCAATCCAGCCAAAATCGATGAAATCGACAAACAGCGCCTCGCACTCCTACAACAATATCAGCAAATTCAAACCCAAATTCGTAGCACTAGCCCCCGCTACGCCGCCCTCACCCAACCCAAACCTCTAACATTTCCAGAAATTCAGAAACAGATTCTCGATGAAAAAACTATTTTATTGCAATATTCCCTGGGCGAAGCTCGCAGTTATTTGTGGGTTGTGACATCCACCGGACTAACTAGCTATGAATTGCCAAAACGCGCCGATATTGAAACAGCCGCCCGCAATTTCCGAGACGCAGTAACTAGCGAAACCCAGAGAAATATTCCCCAAAGAGTTGCTGAAGCAAGTGCAAATCTGGGTCAATTAATTTTACAACCCGCCGCAGCCCAATTAGGAGATAAACGCTTATTAATTGTTCCCGACGGCGTGCTGCACTATACCCCTTTTCCCGCTTTAACTCTTCCCCCAACCCCCGGACAAAATACCAATGTTCCCTTAATTACCCAACATGAAATTATTACCCTGCCTTCCGCCTCAACTCTCGCTATTCTCAGGCAAAATTATGCAGATAGAAAACCGCCCAGCCAAACTTTAGCAATTTTAGCAGACCCTGTTTTCAGTCCAGATGATGAAAGAATCAAAGGAAAAATCACCGAAGCAACAACTGAAAAGTTAGAAGCAAACAACCTCGGTTTAAATCGATCGCTCCGTGCTTCCGATCTGAAATGGCCGCCGAAACGCCTACCCTTTACCCGCCAAGAAGCCCAAACAATATCCAGCTTATTCGCTTCAGCTTCTAGCCGCCCAATATTTGATTTTGATGCCAGTCGCACTACCGCTACCGACGGCAGTTTAGCTAATTATCAAATCGTTCACTTTGCCACCCACGGCATGGCCAACAGCAAAAATCCTGAACTGTCAGGAATTGTGATGTCTACCGTTGATGACAAGGGTAATCTTGTCAATGGTTTTTTGCGCCTCACGGATATTTTCAACTTGAAACTGGCGGCAAATTTAGTGGTTTTAAGTGCTTGTCAATCGGGAATGGGACAGAATGTTAAAGGCGAAGGAATGGTGGGATTAACAAGGGGTTTTATGTATGCCGGGGCGCAGCGGGTGGCGGTGAGTTTGTGGAGTGTGGATGATGAAGGAACTGCTGTGTTAATGCAAAAGTTTTATCAGAAAATGCTCCAACAAAAGTTAGCGCCGGCGGCTGCTTTGAGGGCGGCGCAGATGGAAATGATGCAGCAGGAAAAATGGAAGTCACCCTATTATTGGGCTGCTTTTACGCTACAAGGGGAGTGGAAATAGCTGTAGGGGTGGTGTGCCCGTGGATTTCCAGGAACTATCAGCCCGTATCCAGCAGTCTCAGCATCCAGTGCATCTTGTAGAGACGCGATAGTGAGGAAACGACAGTGCCCATAGGTGTCAACTTAAGGTACAACCCATAGTCCGGCAAGGGTTGAAACCCCTGCCTCAAAGCGAAAGTCCTCTCAAGAGGACTCATGAGTTCTTCAGTCCTCTTTGAGAGGACTTTCGCTATTAGACAGGGGTTTTAACCCCTGTCGGACTGGCGAGTCCACTAACAGATTTTGCGGGTTGACAGCTTAAGTTGACACTTATGGGCATTGCAATCTCCTAATTTGTTGTAATCTTTGAGCCGATCGGCAATAACTTACAAATTAAGGTAGTTTGAAAATAAGCCCTCAATTTCCCCATAAGCCTTGACATCTGACATACACTCTGTGACATACCCGACACTCATTTTGTAAACAAATAGAGTGCGGGCTTCCTCTTTCAACGGGAGAGCCTTGTTAGAGCCATCTCTAAGCTGGTCTTATCCTCCCTCCGTAGGTTTTACTCACCCGAAGGTCGTACTAACTAGCAAGATCATTACTGATCTTCGAGGCAGACTCCCTGTGTCCCAAGGAGTAGAATTGTTGATTTTTTCACCCATCCATCAGCTCTTTTACGGCTGAGCGGGATATTGGGGCTACCAATAAGAAACTGATAGGTGGTGTCTAGCCTTTATACAACGGAAAGTTCGCCCACCACGGCTACTCTTATCATCCCCGCTTAGTTCGATCCTATCATGGATTCGCTATCGCTCAATTTGTTTGCTGCTCGTTTTCATCCCGTCACTCATCCTGTAAATGGATAGAGTGCGGGACTTCCCACTCGTATTAGTTAAACACCCGCTTCTGCGCCGCCATCCATATATATAAAGATGCCATGTCAACCTTAGTCATCGTCGAATCTCCCACAAAAGCCCGTACCATTCGCAACTTTCTGCCCTCCAACTACCGAGTAGAGGCATCAATGGGCCATGTGCGCGACCTCCCATCCTCCGCCGAAGAAATACCAGAAGCCGTCAAAGGAGAAAAATGGGCGCAACTCGGCGTAAACGTGGAGGCAGACTTTGAACCCCTCTACGTCATCCCCAAAGATAAAAAGAAAATTGTCAAAGAACTCAAAGACGCCCTCAAAGACGCAACAGAACTCATTCTAGCCACTGACGAAGACCGCGAAGGCGAAAGCATTTCCTGGCATTTGCTGCAAATCCTCAAACCCAAAGTTCCCATCAAACGGATGGTGTTCCACGAAATCACCCGCGAAGCCATCCGTGACGCTTTGACTCACTGTCGTGATATCGACAATCGAGTAGTACAGGCCCAAGAAACTCGCCGAATTCTCGATCGACTCGTCGGTTACACCCTTTCGCCCCTCTTGTGGAAAAAAATCGCTTGGGGTTTGTCCGCCGGCAGAGTTCAGTCAGTCGCCGTGCGCCTTTTAGTGCGCCGGGAACGGGAACGCCGCGCCTTCCGCCAAGGTAGCTACTGGGATTTGAAAGCTACTTTGACCCCCCCCAACCCCCCCCTTAGTAAGGGGGGGGCTTCGGACAATACCCCCCTTGGTAAGGGGGGACAGGGGGGTGCATTTGAGGCGAAACTGGTAACAGTAGGCAATGTGAAAGTTGCCAACGGTAGCGATTTCGATGAAAATACCGGCGGGATTATCGCAGGCCGCCGCGTACTTTTGCTGAACGAAGAACAGGCGCGGGCTTTACTCTCACGCATTCAAAACAAACCTTGGACTGTAACCAATCTCGAAGAACGGCCAGTCACCCGCAAACCTTCGCCGCCGTTTACAACCTCGACTTTGCAGCAGGAAGCTAACCGCAAGCTGAGGCTGGGTGCGCGGGAAACCATGCGAATTGCCCAAAGTCTGTACGAACGCGGTTTTATCACCTATATGCGGACGGATTCGGTGCATTTATCCGAACAGGCGATCGCCGCCGCCCGCAGTTGCGTCCAAGAACTTTACGGTAGCGAATACCTCAGCCCCCAACCGCGCAAATACACAACCAAAAGCAAAGGTGCCCAGGAAGCCCACGAAGCTATCCGCCCCGCCGGCAGCACTTTTCGGACTCCGCAGCAAACCGGGCTAGATGGCGTTGACTTCCGCCTCTACGATTTGATTTGGAAGCGGACTGTCGCTTCTCAAATGGCTGATTCGCGTCAAACTCATGTCACGCTACTGACTCTGGTGGAAGATGCCGGTTTCCGTTCCAGCGGGAAACGTATCGATTTTCCCGGCTTTTTGCGCGCCTACGTGGAAGGTTCCGATGACCCGGATGCGGCTTTAGAAGACCAAGAGGTGATTTTGCCGGCGCTGAAAGTAGGGGATAAACCTAATTGCAAAGATTTAGAAGCCGTTGGCCACGAAACTCAGCCGCCCGCCCGCTACACGGAAGCTTCACTCGTTAAAACTCTCGAAAGTGAGGGGGTGGGTCGTCCGAGTACCTATGCGAGTATTATCGGCACTATAGTCGATCGCGGTTACGCCAAATTAGTTGCCAACGCCCTAATTCCCACATTCACCGCTTTCGCCGTCACAACTTTATTGGAAACACATTTTCCCGATTTAGTAGACACCAGTTTTACTTCCCGAATGGAACAAACCCTCGATGAAATTGCCACCGGCGAAGCTAAATGGCTGCCGTATTTGGACAAGTTTTATCGAGGGGAAACTGGACTGCAAACCCAAGTCAAAGAACAGGAAAGTCAAATCGATGCCAAAGTTGCCCGCACGGTGGTATTGGAGAATATATCTGCCAAAGTGTGCATCGGCAAATACGGCGCTTACCTGGAAGCTGACAGGGAAGAAGGGCCGATAAAAGCATCGATTCCCCAAGATTTGACGCCGGCTGATTTAGACCCGGAACAAGTCGAGTTTCTGTTAAAGCAAAAAACCGAAGGCCCGGAAAAATTGGGTCTTCACCCGGAAACTGGGGAACCGATTTTTGTGCTGATTGGTAGTTATGGGCCCTACGTTCAGTTAGGGGAAGTTTCCGAAACAAACAAGAAACCGAAGCGGGCTTCTTTGCCGAAGGGGACGGACAAAGATAACGTGACAATGGAGATGGCGGTTGGCTTGCTGACTCTACCCAGGTTGTTGGGAAATCACCCGGAGACGGGGGCGAAGGTGCAGGCTAATTTGGGGATGTACGGGCCTTATGTGGTGCATGACCAGGGTAAGGTGGGTAAGGATTATCGATCGATCAAACCACCTGATGATGTTTTGACTATAACGCTCGATCGGGCATTAGAACTATTAGCCCAGCCAAAAGCCGTTCGGGGAAGCAGCAAAACAGCCACACCTTTGAAGGAATTGGGCGCCCATCCAGAATCGGGAGAACTTATCAATGTTTACGACGGCCGTTATGGGCCCTACGTGAAACACGGCGATATCAATGCTTCTTTGGCTAAGGATGAATCTGTGGAGAATTTCACCTTACAAAAAGCATTGGATTTGTTAGCAGCGAAGGAAGCAGCGGGCGGCGGAAAATCTAGCAGTAAGAAGAAGAAGTCTACTAAGACTGCGGCGGCGAAGTCGGAGACTGCAACTGAGAAGACTGCGGCGAAGAAAACGACTGCTAAGAAGACGGCGACTGCGGCGAAGAAAACGACTGCTAAGAAGGCGGCGACTGCGACGGCGACTAAGAAGAAGACAACTTGAGTTTAGTGTAGTTTTCACTCATCGAGAAACCCGGACGGTGTAGGGGCGGTGCCCCCGTGCCCGCCCGGTTTTTTTTATTGTTAAAATACTGCACAAATTTAGGTTTGATCGTGCGGACTTCAGTCCTTAAAATTGGGTTAGAGTGTAGTAGGTCATAAGGTCTCTTGAATGCAATTAAGAGATAGACGGCTGCCCAGAACGATAGACTCGAATAACTTTTCCCGTCAGAGTCTCAGCAATAGATATCGCATCATTAATATTAGCCGTCAGTCTAGCAATATCGTCATCTCGCGTGCAAGCAATAATACCGCAGTGGTCAGGTTGCAGCTTGTGGAGTTGAAAGAAATCGCGCCGATTGACAGTCAAAACAGCCCGATTTTCAACGATCGCAAATGCTAATACATAATCATCAGGTAGTCCAGCATTTCCTGCTTCTTGAACAGTCAGGACATCATGCCCTAAAGAACGCAGATTTTGCACTACTTGTCGGGGAAAGTGTTCGTCTGCATAGATACGCGCCATAGGTTTATTGAATATTTGCAGGTCTATCTAAGATTTCGTCAGCATCATCTTGCTGTCGAATTGCTGACTCAATTTCATCTGGATAAGCTTCAGCATAAGCCCAAACATTTACTAAATCAGCAGCACTGAGATGGGGATAGCAGTCTAGGATAAAAGCATCGGTAGCGCCGTCATTTCGATAGCTGGCGAGCAACCACACGGGAATGCGAGTATTGTCAAGACAAGCGTCGCCGCCCATCACGCCGGGAGTTTTTGTAATAGAGCGTCCGCTGTTTTTGAGACTCTGGGTTAAGATACGAATTGCCTCTGCTTTCTCCCTTGGCGTTAAGGCCTTGAGTTGCGCTTCTAATTCTGGGATTGTCATAGAGCTTATTTTGATTTATGAATTATCTATGTATTTTATATTGTAGGGCGATCTCCCTATTAGTTAGGTTTCTTGCAAAATGTTATGAATTAATTCTGCTGCTAGCTCTAGCTTATCGCGGTGAGTCAGAGCATCCATGTCAACGGTGACTGCTGAGCGACGCTTGGGTGCGGGTGTGGCTGGGGATGCCGCGGGCAATTCCAGGGTTTCGTAGAAATAATCGATCGGTTTTTTGTACACGGCGGCGAAGGCGGGTAGCTCCCTCTCGGCGTCTACTTTGCGCTTGCCGTGTTCGATAGTAGAGAGCGTCTGCTGGCTCATGGTGATGTCGTAGTTGATCTCTAGCTGCTCAATGACCTGCTCTTGAGTCATGCCAAGGAGTTCACGGGTAGCGCGGAGACGCTGGCCAAGGGAAAATGCCATGTCTAAATATCGGATAATCGTGTATTTACAAGAAAATCCTATAAATTTTGTTGACAAAGCTCCACAAGATAAAATAGTATGACTTAAGATAATCTTGTAAAGCTCAAATCATCATTGAGCGTCTCAGTACAGATGTCCAACCAATCAAAGTCTGTTTGTCAATATCTTGAGAAAGAAATTCGCAATCTTATGAAGTATCAAGTTTTTGTTGGTAGTATCGCGCTCTTAATATTGAGTATATCTTTGCCAGCTAATGCTCAATCGAAAACTCCTATAACCGATCAATTTGGTGCCACAGGAAGGACACCAAATGCCAATCAATGGCGCGAAGAGTCTAGGAAATTTTACCGCATCAGGATGAAGCCGGATGGTACTTTCATGACTGATACTACTCGCATAACAGATGAATTTGGTGTTACGGGAAAAACACCAAATGGCAATGAATGGTTAAAAAGAGTCAGTGGAACTTTCTAGCTGTTGGTGGAGGTAAGGAGGTAACAAAATTGATGGGCTATCGCCATTTTTGCCACTTTTCAACAAAAGTGCGATCGCACTTTTTTCAGTATCTCGATGAAAATGCGATCGCTCTATTTTGCATAATTTGCACTGACTCAGTATTAATTTCAGTTAAATCACTCAGTTTTATATCATTTGTGCGTTCGATCGCACAAACCCACCCTATCCCTACCTCGCGTTGGTCTAAAATCTCCTCAGTCGCCAAAAAGGTCATATGCGCGATCGACCAAACGAAAAAACTGCGGTAATCCAGAACTAGAAAGCCTACTATACCGTAAATTGCCCACACTGGAAAATTTTCATACTTTTCCTGATTAAAAATTGACCCATATCTAAACCATGAACTATATTAGAGACATGGATGCAGCAGACATGATCTAATTATGACATCCCGTTACCCACGAGGGTCGAGGAATTCCGGTAAAGACGTTCTGAATACCAAGATTTATATTTTGGCGAAGGCTCATTAACGAGCCTTTGTTATTTTAGGGCTTCGGTTTTTGCCGAACTTTTAATAAAATTTGAATTAAGGGCGATCCTCTTCGAGGGCTTCGCTAACGCATATTTCGAGATTTCGATAGAGGGCGATCGCATATTTTGCGCGAACCATTATGCAGTAGTATTAATTTGTCTCTCTTTCTTTGCACATCTTTCATGCGGCGGGATTCAATCTTCTATAAATTGTTCGGACAAGCGCCCACTTTGCTGTTCGATCTACTGGCGACAACTCCAGCAAATGCTGCCAATTATCGCTTTGACTCGGTTGCAGTCAAAGAACCTAAATTTGAAATTGACGGCGTATTTTTGCCCCCAGAATCTGAAGAACCGGGCATTGTCTATTTTTGTGAAGTTCAGTTTCAGAAAGACGAACAGCTTTACGAACG
>RDXH01000119.1 GCA_004292745.1 Oscillatoriales cyanobacterium
GGTAGCATCTGAATGATTCAGATCTCTATTCTCTCCCTCTGTGTCCTCTGTGTTCTAGAAAGGTTAAATCACCTGACGATGCAGCCGGAAACGATATGACTTATATAAAATCCTCTCTTCATCGTCCTGTATTAAACTCTATCTTCTCTTCCTTCGCGTACTTCGCGCCTTCGCGGTTAAATCATTCCGATACAACCGGAATTGATATTAGGCAGGATGTGGAACTTAACATTATAATTGACATAGGTTTAAATACAGAGATTGGTAAGGGCGATCGCCATGACGACAACGACAGCGACTAGAAAATTCACACTAGAAGAATACCTTGTTTATGACGATGGGACAGACACCAAATATGAACTCATAGACGGAGAATTAGTTGAAGTGCCTCCAGAAACGAATCGAAATAACCGAATTGCCATTTATTTGCTGTCAGAATTTCTCAAACTCGTTCCTTTTTATCTGATCTGTTGCAAAGATACGGAGATTGTGGTAACGGGTCAACGGACTCGTGTTCGTTTGCCAGATTTGATGATATTAACAGAAGAATTATTCGCGGCGATCGATGGCAGACGAGCTACAATTACGCAGGATATGCCACCACCTGCATTAGTGGTTGAGGTTGTTTCTCCGGGTAAGGTGAATGAAGATCGAGACTACCGCTACAAGCGATCGGAATATGCCGCACGGGGAATTCCTGAATACTGGATCGTTGACCCCAGTCAAGCAAAAGTTACCGTGCTGATGTGGGTAGATGGACTGTATGAAGAAGCTGTTTTTCAAGGAAGTAATGCGATCGCATCGACGACTTTTCCCGATCTAAAACTCACGGTAGCAGAAATTTTAGGAGTCGGATAAGCATGACCTATTTCAGGATATGTCGAAAAAAAATTAAAATATTGATTTAGGAATGACAGAGGAGACGGCTTGGCCTTAGTCCCTACCACGATCAATTGTAGGGACTAAGGCCAAGCCCAAGGAGTGTCAACTTAAGGTCAAACCCATAGTCCGGCGGGGGTTGAAACCCCCGCCTCAAAGCTAAAGTCCTCTAAAAGAGGACTGAAGAGAAGAATTTTCAACTCATTAGTCCTCTTTGAGAGGACTTTAGCTATTAGACAGGGGTTTCAACCCCTGGCGGACTCCGGGCCCACAGACGAACTTGGCGGGCTGACAGGTTAAGTTGACACTCCTTGGCACTGCCGTCTCCTCTATATTATGTCTGAGTGCAACCGGAATTGATATAAAATGCCTATTGTCGGTGAATCATAGACATCACAGCATCAACCGTAAGTTCCGGGGGAATACCTAAAACTGGCAAAATATCTGCACCGGAACAGATTATAGGTAACTCCTCACCTTGCCATACCCAAACTTGTTGGTGAGATATATCAATTAGCCATGCTAATTGCGTGCCGTTAATGAGACAATGAAGAATCTTATTCTGCAATTTTAAAGTGCTTTGATCCGGCGATCGAATTTCAATTAACCAATCCGGTGCGCCGTTAAGTGGCCCGTCTTCATCGGTAAGCCGATCGCCTGCTACAATCGCTATATCTGGTACTGGCGAGTAGGGAAGTACCAAGCAACGCAACTCTGGTATCGCTTCAAATTGATCGGTTCGATCGTTGATATAGTTAACCAAGTTGTGTTGTAGTCGCGAATGAAAAAGGGTTGGCATCGTTTTTTGAACTGCTTGTCCCAAAATCAATTCCCATGCAGGTGAGGATTCAATATCTGGTTGAGCGAGGAAGTCTGTGAGTGAAAGTGTTGCGATCGACTCAATCATATTTTTTGTCGAACCTCACTGTACTTATTATTTTTCCTTGTCGTATTCTAGTTTATCAAATGAACTTTGGATTAACTGCTATATTTGCTCTTCTCTAATTTTATAGCAAATGCTAAGGTACTTTGGTCATTGAGCGGAGCGTCGCCCTGCCCTTCGACTCCGCTGGCTGAACCGCGGAGCGGTGCCCTGCCCTTCGACTCCGCTGGCTGAACCGCGGAGCGGTGCCCTGAGCGGAGTCGAAGGGTCGAAGGGTCGAAGGGTCGAAATGTCCACTTCGACTACGCTCAGAGTACCTTGGCAACTGCTAAAACTACTTCGCAGCTTGACGTTCTTTTGCCGCCTTGATCACTTCTTCAGCGATGTTACTTGGGCAAGGAGAATAGTGGGAGAAAGACATGGAGAATTGTCCGCGCCCAGATGTCATAGTACGCAAATCGCTAATGTAGCCAAACATTTCGCTCAATGGCACATCTGCCTTGATCCGTGCTCCTGTCTGACTTGTCTCCTGAGCTTTCATCATCCCACGGCGACGGTTGAGGTCTCCGATGACATCGCCCATGTAATCATCTGGAGTGAATACATCGACATTCATAATCGGTTCGAGCAATTGAGGTCCAGCTTTCGGAATAGATTGGCGATAGGCCGCTTTGGCCGCAATTTCAAAAGCCATTGCTGACGAGTCAACGGGGTGGAAACCACCTTCTAGAAGCGTGAATTTCAAGTCTAAGCAAGGGAATCCAGCTAAGACACCTTTATCGACGCAGCTTTCAAAGCCTTTTTCGACCGCTGGCCAATATTCTCTTGGTACACTACCACCAGTGACTTTTGACTCAAAGATGAAGCCACTTCCAGGCTCACCGGGTTCGATTACATAGCCGATTTTGGCAAATTGACCTGAACCACCGGATTGCTTTTTGTGGGTGTAATCGTCTTCTAGGCGCTTGGTAATCGATTCGCGGTAGGCTACTTGTGGTTCGCCAACTTCTACTTCGACGCCGTGGGTGCGCCGGAGAATGTCTACTTTGATGTCGAGGTGTAACTCGCCCATGCCTTTTAGAATCATTTCGCCACTTTCTTGATCCGTCACCATGTGGAAGGATGGGTCTTCTTGTACCATCTTGGTGAGGGCTGCTCCCATTTTTTCTTCGCCGCCTTTTTGTTTCGGTCTGACCGAAATTGAAATAACGGGTTCTGGGAACACCATTGGCTCTAGGGTGGCGGGATTTTTGGGGTCGCAGATGGTGTGTCCGGTGCGGACGTTTTTCATGCCGACGATCGCCACAATGTCCCCTGCTTGGGCAGAGTCAATTTCTTCGCGAGAGTTGGCGTGCATTTCTACCAAACGGCTGACGCGCTCGGTTTTGCCTGTGGCGGTGTTGAGTATGGTGTCGCCCTTGGACAGGGTACCGGAGTACAGGCGGGTGAAGGTTAGGGCACCGTAGCGATCGTCCATGATCTTGAATGCTAGGGCGCGCAATGGTCTGCTGGGATCGACGATCGCAAATTCGCCGGTTTCATTCCCATCAAGATCCACTTCGGGCTGCGGTGTGACTTCCATCGGGTTTGGTAGGTAGTCAACGACTGCATCGAGAACTAACTGTACGCCTTTGTTTTTGAACGAGGAGCCACAGTAGGTGGGGAAAAATGCCCGATCGCGAGTACCTTTGCGAATGCAGCGTTTGAGGTCTTCAATACTTGGCTCATTGCCTTCGAGATATTGTTCCATCAGGGCATCGTCTTGCTCGACGGCCAGTTCGATCAACTGTTCGCGCCAAGTTTCGACATCATCGACCATATCGGCGGGAACATCTTTAATTTGATAGTTCATCGGATCGCCGGAGTCATCCCAGATCCAGGCTTTGCGGGTCAGCAGATCGACTACGCCGCAGAATTTTTCTTCTATGCCGATGGGCAACACCATGACCATCGGCTTGGCTGCAAGAATTTTATCGACTTGCTTGACAACGCGGTAAAAATCTGCACCGGTGCGATCGAGCTTATTGATGTAGATGACACGAGCGACTTTGGAATCGTTGGCATAGCGCCAGTTGGTTTCCGATTGAGGTTCAACTCCACCGGAACCACAAAACACACCAATGCCACCATCGAGTACCTTCAGAGAACGGTAAACTTCAATGGTGAAATCTACGTGTCCAGGGGTATCGATGATATTCAGTTGGTGTTCATTCCAGAAACAAGTAGTTGCAGCAGATTGAATTGTAATTCCGCGCTCTTGCTCCTGTTCCATGAAGTCCGTCGTCGCCGCGCCTTCGTGCACTTCACCAATCTTATGGATTTTACCCGTCAGCTTGAGGATTCTTTCGGTTGTAGTGGTCTTGCCTGCATCTACGTGGGCGAAGATGCCGATATTTCGATAACGAGTGAGATCTTTCATAATAAAAATCGGTATGCGGGAAACTCAGTGTCTAAAGACCTGAGATAAAAGCGACACGGGCGGCTTCAACCGCCTTATCAAGAGGGGAACAGGCTGGATTTCCATGACGCGGAATCAATAAATTTTTTTTCCGTGTTTTTGGCTTTACTACTTAATTGTAAACTATAGTTACACTACATGATTTCAGGGTAATGCCCGAACAGACCTTGGCTCTAGTTGGGGCTTCCAACTAGAACAAAGAATGATTGGTGTTTGGGGTTTCCCGTAGCAACCGCCGATACTCATCTGTGTGGCGAGCTAATTCTGGTGGCTGGTCTAATATTCTAGGTGGGAAAAAATATTTTTGGGCAAACTAGATGTGCGATCGGCTATTTGTGGGGTAAAATCACATCAAAAAAAGCATCATCCAAGTCATAGCCCAACATTTGCGACATCGAGATCAACTTAGATTTGCTAGGAATTCCTTGTTGATGTAACCAATCAGTTAATACAAAAATTTTGTGCATCAAAAACATTTCCAAAGCTTCAGGATTGTACTGAATTCCTTCGGTGCGGTGGAACTGATGTGGCACCAACATGGCGGCATAGCGGGCTAATTCTCCGACTTTCCAATCTAGTAGAAATGGGAGCCAAGGATAATAAGCATCTAAGCGAATAAACCACAGCCGAACCTCTGGGATTTCGGAAATTTCTCGCGGATCTAAATCTTCGCGCGGGTACTCTATTTCAAATTGTAGCTGTTGTTCGTTTTGGGCGATCGCCCCTGCTGCTAGCCACTGGTCAATTACTGTCTGTACCGGAGACAAATCTAAATTGTTGATATGCTCGGCATTAATTGCTATCATAATACTCATCAGAAAATTGGGTAGAAACCCCGTCCCTTCGGCTACGCTCAGTGCATCGCCTTTTAGGACGGCTTTATATTTTCCCGTTGCGGGGTAGAGGGGTATGGTTGCCCCTCCGGTGGAGATATGGTTGTCTCCAATCCCATCGCTGGGTAAAGTTAGCTTCGCCAATGTTTAGTGAGCTTGTTAGGCTAGCAGCACCGCCTCAGTGACCTTAAGACTGTTTAACCACTAGCGACAGAGCAGGGGACTAGCTTCGCATCCCAGGGTGTCGTGACTCAAAAAACGTAGTACCCAGGGTACTTAGGCTGGTCAGAACGGCTTGTTAGATTTCTCTTTCAAGCCTCACGCCTTGATAGCTGAGGTTCCTGACAAAATGTCAACTTATTTGAGATGGTGGTCGCGCAGGAATCCGAGGGCAATAAACCGAATTATACCAATTTAATGGGTCGTTGCACAGATCTCGATCCCCCTCGCATCCCCCTTAATAACGGGAACTTTGAAAAGCATCTTGTCCCCCCCTTATTAAGGGGGGCTAGGGGGGATCAGATTCGGGAGCAGCCTCATAAAAAATTGGTATGAGCGGATTGTGAATAGGATAGCATTTAGCCGATCGCCGCACTAGGGAATTATTTAACCTTACTAGGACACAGAGCATTGAATAGGACTGAATTCGTCACTACAAATGAATAGACGATCGCACTTTCTTGCCTTTTTGCTTGTTACCCCGCACCCGATTAAAAATCCAGATTTGGAAACCATCCATATAGGTGAAAATCACCGGAATCACCAGCAAAGTCAACCAGCGTCGCCTCATACATCGGCTTACCTTCCTGCTGATTGAGAATCGCGTAATCCACCAACAAAATCGAATTTTTCGTCACAATTCCCATCAGCAAAACGATCCCAATCAAAGCGTACAGCCCCAAAGACTTCTGCCCCACCAGCAATCCCAGCAGCGCGCCCCCAACAGACAAAGGTAGCGCAGCCATAATTGTCACCGGGTGCAGGAAATTCGCAAACAGCAGCACCAAAACAGCATAAATCAACAAAACCGCCGTTCCCAAAGCCCCCGCAAAACCGCTGAACACATCCATCATCACCTTCGCATCTCCCGACGATTCCTGCTCGACACCGGGGGGCAGAGGATTCATCGCAGGTAGTTGTTTCACCGCAGCGGAAGCTTCTCCCAAAGTAGTACCGCGCAACAAATTACCCTCCACAGAAACTTGGCGAGCTCTGTCATAGCGATCGATCTGAGAAGGCCCGCTACCCAAAGCAATATCAGCCACTGCCCTCAAAGGCACCAAAGTATTATTTTTACCCGGTACTTGGAGACTCTTAATTGTTTCAACATCGCTGCGAAACTGTGGTGCTAACATCACATGAATCGGAATTTGTCTATCTGGCAAATCGAACTTAGCCAAATTCGAGTCAATATCTCCAATGGTTGCCAAAGATGCAGTACGAGCAATTTGTTGTACAGATACACCCTGATCCGCTGCCCGATTTGGGTCAGGTTTCACCAAGATTTCTGGCTTCACCAAACTCGCGGTAGATTGCACCTCAATCAATCCTGTCACCTGACTCATTTGTTGAGTAAGATCGAGGGCTGTTTTTGTCAAAGCAGGAGCATTTTCGCTTTTAAGGACGATCGACATTTGCTTTCTACCCCCCACTCGCCCTTGAGAAAAACTGAGCCGCACACCGGGAACATCCGTGAGTTTGGGGCGCATTTCCTCTTCAAACTGCTGTTGCTTAATCCGTTTGTTCGCGGGTTTGAGTTTCACATAAAGAGTCCCTGTATTCACACCACTAGCACGGGCAGTACCCCCACCGGGGCCACCAGAAACTGTCGGAGAACCTTCTGTCTCTAAAACACTTTCCACCGCCGGATGGGTGAGTAACAGCTTAGTTGCCTGTTCTACTGCTACATCCGTCTGCTGGAGAGTGGAACCGGGAGGAAGTTCAATAGAGACAGTAGAAAGTCCAGTATCATCGCGATCGATAAACCCAGTCGGAATATAAGGTATTAACTTAAAACTGCCGAATAATAAAGCCAAAGCCATAATTAGGACGATCGCCCGATGTTTAAGCGACCACATTAAAAGCCGTCGATACTGATAGGATAATTGGTCTTTTTTCAACTGTTTCTGATGGTGTCCTTTCTCCTTAAACAAATAAGCAGCCATCATCGGAGTCACAGTTCGAGCTACCAGGAGCGAAAACAAAACCGACGCCGAAACCGTCACCCCAAAAGGTCGAAAAAACTGACCCGGAATTCCCGGCATAAAAGCCACCGGTGCAAATACCGCGACAATCGTCATAGTAGTAGCAACAACAGCCAAACCAATTTCAGCAGAAGCATCCAAAGAAGCTTGATAGGGAGTTTTCCCCATCCCGACATGGCGTTCGATATTTTCAATTTCGACGATCGCATCATCTACCAATACACCCACCACCAGGGCCAGCGCCAACAAAGTCATGCTGTTGAGGGTATAGCCCAAAAGTCGGAGTACAGCAAAAGTAGGAATTGCCGACAGCGGTAAAGCCACAGAAGCAATCAGAGTTGCCCGCCAATCCCGCAAAAAGATTAAAATAGTAATTACCGCTAAAGCCGCCCCCAAAAATAAAGCATCCACAGAAGCTTCATAGGAAGCCCGGATGTGATCTGCTAAAGTATAAATAAGTTCCAACTTGACATCAGTTGGCAAAGTCTTGTCCATTTTTTCCACAGTTTTCCGCACCGCTTCTTCGACAGTAACGAGAGTGCTGCCGGTACTGCGAAGGATAGAAAAAGCAACTACAGGTTTGCCATTAAGTCGCGCCGCCTGACGCGCCTCTGCATAGCCCTCAGTCACTTCTCCCAAACTAGAAAGAGGAACAAAACCACCTTTGGGCAAAGTAATTTGATAGGTTTTCAATTCATCGAGAGTTTTGGCACTACCGAGGGTACGGACTGTTTGCTCAGAATTACCAATTTCGGTTCTCCCGCCCGGTAAATTGATATTAAAATTGCGAATTTGGTCATTAACTTGGGTAGCTGTAATGCCAAGACTTTTCAGTTGTTCAGGGTTCAAATCAACACGAATATCCTTGTCTCTACCTCCGATGCGCTGCACTTGAGCAACACCTTTGACAGAGAGGAGACTACGGCTGATATTTTGGTCGTTAACAGTCGTATTAGAAGAACCATCATTAACAGTCGAGATAATGTGGTCGATATTACCCAAACCAGCAACAGCATCTTCTACCTTTTTCGTAACTTGAGATTCAAGTTCAGATGGATCAGCCCCCGGTTGGCTAACAGAAATCGAAACAGAAGGAACATCAATATTAGGCGAATCATCAATCCCCAAAACCGGAAAAGACAATAAACCACCTATTGTCAATATCAAGAATAAAACAATAGTAGGAACAGGCTGTTTAATCGACCAAGCAGAAATATTGAAAGACATAATGGGGAATGGGGAATGGGGAATGGGGCATTGGGAATTGGGAATTGGGAATTGGGAATTGGGAATACAGTTCCTGCTTTCTTCTGCTTTCTCTCTTCTTTCTTCTCTTCCTTTGCGTCCTTCGCGCCTTCGCGGTTCGTTAAAAAAAAGTAATACTGTAGGGTGCGAAGTCCGCACCTTACACTTACTGACTACTGACTAATGACTACTAACTAATGACTAATGACTACTGACTAATGACTAATGACTACTGACTAATGACTAATGACTAATGACTACTAACTAATGACTAATGACTACTGACTAATGACTAATGACTACTGACTAATGACTAATAACTATTTAACAACCTTAACCCGATCGCCATCCTTGAGATAACCAGCCCCAGCAACAACTACGCGATCGCCAACATTCAAACCCTTTTTAATCTCCACCTTAGCATTAGTCAAATCACCAACAGCCCCCCCAGAAATTGCCCCAACCTCCACAGATTGAGCCTGCACTTTATCCTCACCAACCAATTTATAAACCACAGCACCACCATCAGCTTGCGGTAAAATAGCCTTAGCCGAAACTTTCAAGCCTTGAGCCGTTGCTGTCGCAATCGCAGCCCGCAAAAACATTCCCGATCGCAAAAAATCACTTTCAGGTAAATCAATTTTCACTGTAGCTTGGCGATTTTGAGGGTCAACCAGAGGCGAAATATCTCGCACAGTTCCTGCTAATTTAATCCGCTTGTCAGAATCAGAAGTAATATTGACGGCGGTGCCAGGGCGTACCTGGGAAAGTTGAGTTTCCGGCACTTTTAATTGCAATTCCAGCTTGTTTCCCCGAATAATCGAAAACAGTTTTTGGCTACCGGAAGAAACATCCCCAACTCTACCAATTCTTTCAGCCACCGTGCCGCTATCTGGTGCGCGAACTACAGTTTGTTCTAATTGAGTTTGTAACTGTTTGACTCGCGCATCATTGCTACGAACAGTAGCAGCATTGTTTCCGACATTGGCTCTAGCGCTGCTGACACTTGAACCAGCCGTATTCACTTTCGCACGAGCACTGCTGAGGGCTGCCTTAGCTGTATTGATATTAGCCATCGCATTTGCTACTTTAGCAAGAGCCGATCGCACTTCTTCCGCTGCTTTATTTTGTTCTTCCAAAGCTCGATTTAAATCAGCTTTAGTTTTGTTCAAATCTTGAACAGCCGTTTGCTGCTCTGTTTTACGTCTTTCTAATTCTTGCTGACTAATTACTCCCTGAGATGCCAAATCTTGGGTACGATTTACCTCTCTTTGGGCCTGTTCTAATTTAGCCTGAGCAGAAGCAATGCCCGCTCTAGCTTGATTAACACCAGCTTGAGCTTGGCCGACACCAGCTTGAGCTTGGCCGACGCCTGTTTTGGCTTGCTCTGCATCAGCGATGGCTTTTTGAACGCCAGCCTGAGCTTGAGCCACGCCGGCTTCGGCTTCTTCTTGGGTAGACTGGGCTTGCTCCACCTGAGCTTGGGCTTGTTCTACGGTAGAAGTGGCAGATTGTACTTTAGCAGCAGCTTCGGAAATTTGCGATCGCAACACCGAGTCATCCAAAACCGCCATCACCTGACCCTTTTCTACCCTATCTCCTTCCGCCACCAACACCTGCTTGATTTGCAAGCCATTAGCTTGTGGGAGTACCGGCAGTAAATCGTAGGGGGCTACAGTGCCCGTTGCTTCTAGAGTTTGAGTCACCTGGGCCGATTCTACCGGTGCCACTGTCACAGTCTGAGCAATCGGTGCTTGAGTTGCCGCTTTTGCGGGAGCAGTCGGAGGTGCACTGGGGCGTTGGATCATGTGTACTGTCGCTAGTGTAGCAGCTACCCCAATGCCTACCCCTGCCAACACCCCTGGCCACTTGATGCCTTTGCTGGGCGCAGATGCTGTTTCTTCCCCTTCCCAAACTGCTGATTCCTCGCTATCCATTTCTGGAACTAAAAGAGAAATTTTGGGTTCATCTTCCTCAGAGGCGAATTTCCGGCGAGACTCGTCTTTGATGCTATCTTCATACACGATCGCCGCTTCGTTGCTATCGCGATTGGGGTGTAGGTGATGAAGGGGTTGCGTTTCTTCCGCTTCTGAAATAATTGGATGGGTCACAGTAGTTCCTCCCGCCGGTATCAGCCTTTGGTTTTTTATATTGTAAAGAAAGATTGCGTTCTTAATATCTATTTCATTGTAACGGAGGTGGTCAACAGTACCGCGTCCTCCCTTTGGATGACTGCGGCCTAATTTTGGGTGGCCACCTTGGAGAAAATGACTGCACGGATGGGAAGCTTGTAGGTGGATTCTGGATTGTCAGAAGGAGTCGATGGGTTTTACTTCTGTTTCCAGGAGCCGTTTGGCTCTCACCAACTCATCAATAAGCTTGTCAGTAAGTCTCATCGGGAACTGATTATTGTTAGTTTATATTCCAGATGTTTAGTGTAGAATATGGCACATATACCCCAAAAATTGTGCCGGTTTAATTGACAAAAATCCCAGTCATAAACCCCAGCCTGAAGGCATGGGGCTTGAAAGAGGAAGGCTCACCACCCTCCAAATTCAAGACCAAAACAGTGTCTAGCCTGCGTCTTTAAAAGACCAACTGAACTGCCTGAGAGTGGTATCTCACAAAACGTTAAGAATGCCTCCCTAGTTCTTAACCACTTTGGCAGTCAGTGGCGAAGGGAAATATATACCTAGAAATAGGACTTACCATAAATGTTTGTACCCGTTGTAAACAGTGAAAATAGACCGTTAATGCCGACTACCAATGCCCGCGCCAAGCGTTGGATAGGATCGGGCAAGGCAACACCCTTCTGGAAAAAAGGAGTATTTTGTGTCAGGTTGAATGCAGAGCCTTCAAACCACAACTATCAACCCATAGCGGTTGGCATCGATCCAGGTAGCAAACGCGAAGGATTTACCGTTAAATCCAAATCGCATACCTACTTAAACATCCAGACCCATGCAATTGATTGGGTAAAAGACCATGTTGAAGTAAGGCGAAATATGCGACGTGCTCGGCGGTTTCGGAACACACCGTGCCGTCAAAACCGAGCTAACAGGTTGGTTAACAAAAATCGGCTCCCTCCATCTACTAAGGCAAGATGGCAGTGGAAGTTAAGGATAGTTAACTGGCTAACGTTGATGTTTCCAATATCGACAATTGTTGTGGAAGATATCAAAGCAAGAACCCGAAAAAACGGACGCAAGTGGAATGTATCGTTTAGCCCTTTGGAAGTAGGCAAACACTGGTTTTACTCTGAGGTTAGAAAGATTGCCCATCTTGAGATTAGATCGGGAAACGATACTTACGAACTGCGTCAAAATTTAGGACTTCTCAAGTCCAAACAGAAACTATCAAACAAGTTTGAGGCTCACTGCGTGGATTCTTGGGTGTTAGCTAATTGGTACGCGGGAGGACACATCCAACCCGACAAGACCAAGCTAATAGAAGTAATTCCCCTTGAGTTTCATCGCAGACAGCTCCATCGCTTGCAACATTCCACAGGTCATATTCGCCTTCGTTATGGTGGCACAATTAGTATCGGGTTTAAGCGCGGTTCAATTGTTAAACACCCTAAATACGGATTTTGTTACGTTGGCGGTTGGCAAGAATCTCCAACAAAGAAAGACCCGTACCGAAAAACAATTAGCTTGCACGATTTAAAAACTGGCAAGCGTCTAACTCAAAACGCATCGCCCGCAGATTGTAAATTTTTGTCCTACAACTCGTGGCGCATTGCAAATTAAATTGTAAAGCCGTCCTAGAAGGACGGGGTTTCCAACCCATTTTTCTGATGAATAGCCTCTTTTCTCCGGCTCAACAGTTTCTAATCACTTGGCTGCTAGTGCTAGTGACAGGATGGTTTACCCTAGCTGCTATTAATTATGTGGGAGAACTGGTCAGCATTTTGGTAACGGCGGGACTAATTGCCTTTTTATTGAATTATGCAGTAGTAAGACTGCAAGTATTTTTGCCACGGGGAGTAGCTGCGGCCCTGGTCTATTTAACTGCTGGTTTGTTATTAGTAGTAATTGGTTTAACTATTGTACCACCGGTGTTTAGCCAAGCCAGACAGTTGGGGGTGAGACTCCCGGAATTGTTGGAGTCTGGCCGACAGCAGCTAGGTGAATTCCAAACTTGGAGTGCCGATCGCAATTTGCCTTTTAACGTGGAAATTTTGGAGCAGCAACTATCTGCTAAAGTGCAAGAACAAGTACAGGCGATCGCGGGTACTGGTTTAGGGTTAGTTGTCGGTACGGTTAACTGGTTTTTGGATTTAATTCTAATTCTGGTAATTTCATTTTATATGCTTCTAGACGGACAAAGAGTCTGGGGTGGCTTGACAAGTATTTTCTCCCCAGATATTCGCTATGTTTTAACTGACACTTTGCAGCGAAATCTCCAGCGCTTTGTATCGGGACAGTTGCTGCTGGGACTATTGATGGCCACAGCACTGACTCTGGCTTTTTGGTGGTTGCGAGTCCCATTTTTCCTGTTATTTGCGGTATTTATAGGATTAACAGAAATAATTCCTTTTATCGGTGCAACTTTGGGAATTGGAGCCGTTAGTATCATTGTAGCGTTTATTGATTGGTGGCAAGCCCTGCAAGTCTTAGCAGTGGCGATCGCCCTTCAGCAAATCAAAGATAACTTAGTAGCTCCTCGCATCATGGGAAATCTCACAGGATTAAGCCCGGTAGTTATTTTCACAGCCTTGTTGCTAGGAGGTAAAGTGGGAGGATTATTGGGAGTTATCCTGGCAATTCCCTTGACTGGGGTAGTAAAAAGTATAGTAGAAATTGTACTCAATCCCAAATTGCCACCGCAAACAGGCTCTTTTTTCTACAATCCCTTTCGGGACGAAGAATTACAGCAAAATGATATTCAGTAGTCAGCGGTCATTAGTCAGTAGTCAGTAGTCAGTAGTCAGTAGTCAGTAGTCATTAGTTATGAGTTATGAGTCAGTAGTCATTAGTTATGAGTTATGAGTCAGTAGTCATTAGTAATTGGTTATGAATGATTGGTCATTAGTTATAAATCATGAGTCATGACTAAACTAACAAATAACCAATAACAAACAACAAATAACCAATAACAAACAACAAACAACAAATAACAAACAACAAACAACAAATAACCAATAACCAATAACAAAAGTTAACCTTCAATAATTTTAAAAACTATGAAATGGTGGCAAAACCTGAAACATAATCCTCTAGCTAAGTTGGGAGCAGTGTTGCTCTTTATTTTTTACACCGTAGCAATTTTAGCTGATTTTGTAGCACCTTACGACCCCTACGAATCTCTATTAAACACTTCTTTATTGCCGCCGACGCAGATTCATTTCATCGCACCAGATGGGCAATTTATTGGTCCGCATATTTATCCTACTACCCAAGGTTCTGTGGATGTAAATACAGGCGATCGCCAAGTAATTGTAGACACGCGCCAACCCTCCCCCTTGGTTTTCTTTACCAAAGGTTATCCCTATAAATTTTTGGGAATTATTTCAGGCGATCGACACCTATTTGGTGCTACGGGAGAAGCCAGAATTAACCTTTTAGGCACGGACGAACAAGCTCGCGACCAATTTAGTCGCTTAGTACACGGGAGCCGCATTAGCCTCAGCATCGGTTTAGTAGGAATAGCAATTTCTTTTCCTTTGGGATTGTTAATCGGAGGAATTTCTGGTTATTTTGGGAGTTGGATTGATAGTGTTTTAATGCGCTTTGTGGAAGTATTGATGACCATTCCTGGTCTTTATTTATTAGTAGCATTAGCAGCAGTTTTGCCACCGGGATTGACAAGCGCTCAGCGATTTATCTTGATTGTCATTATTACTTCATTCATCAGTTGGACTGGTTTAGCACGGGTAATTCGCGGTCAAGTCCTCTCCATTAAACAACTAGAATTCGTGCAAGCAGCGAGGGCAATGGGTGCAAATCCACTTTATATTATTGTCCGTCATGTCTTGCCCCAAACTGCCACTTACGTGATTATTTCTGCTACTTTATCCGTGCCGAGTTTTATTGTGGCGGAGTCAGTTTTGAGTTTGATTGGTTTGGGAATTCAACAGCCCGATCCTTCTTGGGGAAATTTGCTATCCCTGTCTACTAATGCTTCAGTTTTAGTATTGCAACCTTGGTTAGTTTGGCCCCCAGCCATCTTAATTATTCTTACAGTTTTGGCGTTTAATTTATTGGGTGATGGGTTGCGGGATGCTCTCGATCCCAGAAGCGCTCAAAGAAATTAAATCAAGGGCATTGGGCATTGGGCATTGGTGAAAACTTAAGACTGAAACCCACAATAAATGTGGCTTTATTCTCGTTCCTAGGCTCTGCCTGGGAACGCATATTTGAAGGCTCTGCCTCCCGTTTTCCTCCCCAAGCGAGGCAGAGCCTCTGGATATTGGTTCCCAGGCTCTGCCTGGGAACCAGTTGCGCCCAAACTGTATTTTCTACAACTTGTCGATCGCCTTTTTCGCCTTGTCTGTCACATTTTTCACGGCATTTTTCAGATCTTCTGCTGCATGGCGGGCGGCAGATTCAGCTTGTTTTGCCTTACCTTCAGCCTGGTCTTTTTTGTTCCCTGTGATATTGCCGAAAACTTCTTGAACTTTACCTTCTACATTTTTGCCGATCGCCTTTGCTCTATCTTCTGTACTCATAGCACACTCCGCTAAGCAATTTAATCTTTTTACTATCTTACTACTATTTACTAAGCCCTTGACTTGAAATTCACATTTATTTATATAAATTTATCGGCAAAATTCACCCTGAAAAACTACTTCAAACTGGCCGCAGCAACTTTAACTGGTTCCAGCAATTCTAAAGGTAAATGCAGCATATTTAAAGTAGTGCTATCAGTGTTTTTTCTTTCAGGATCGGGGCCGTGATAGTCGCTACCACCTGTCATCAACAAACCGTAGTGCAAGCACAAATCTTGCAATTTTTGAATCTGACTGGAACTGTGGCTGGGATGGTATACTTCCACTCCCATTAAACCCGCATCTACTAATTCTTTTAAGACTTCTTCAACCACTCCGCCCCGAAATAAATAAGGGTGAGCCCACACTGGTACTGCGCCACTACTCCGCAATAAATCAATACCCTCGACGATGGAGAATTTTTCGTAACGAACGTAAGCTGGCCCACCATCTCCCAACCACCGATCGAAGGCTTCCCGCGATGATTTGGCATAACCTGCTGCTACCAATGCAGACGCAATATGAGGTCTTCCTGGTGCCATACCTGGGGACGTTTTTGGTAATGCGATCGGGTATCCCATGGCTGCTAATTTGTCCACCATTTCTTGCGATCGCCTAAACCGTCCTTGTAGGCGATCGTTCAAAGGAACGCGCAGCTTATTTGCATCGGGATAAAAACCTAAAATGTGCAAAGAGCGATCGTTGTGGACTGTACTAAGTTCTACTCCGGGGACTATTTCTAGATTGTACAAAAGGGCCGCCACAAAAGCTTCATCCCAACCAGACATAGTATCGTGATCTGTGATAGCCAAAGCGCGAACCCCTGACGCAGCCGCCGCCGCGACGAGTTCCCCAGGGGTGAGAGTACCATCCGAAAAAGTTGTGTGACAGTGGAGTTCTAGCATATTGACCTGATTAACGAAGAATCTTCGCGAACTGTAGGGAAACTGCCCAACTTATCAAGTATAGCTTTATTCTCGACTGCTTCTGACGATCGATCTTCTTCCTGAATTTCCCCATCCCCCCTTGGGGGGGGGGTAGGGGGGGGGTGGGGTGACTTCTTCCTTCCTGCATAAATCCCAGGTTATATCGTTGACCGTTGCATCGGAATGATTTAACCACAGAGAACACAGAGAGATGGGAGAGAAATGAATAATTCGGATGAAGAGAGGAATTGATATTACTCCTTGTGCCAGTTGGCAAATTGGCTAAATTCAGCCGCGGCTGAATTTAGTTCGCAAACAGTCTCAAGCCCTACCCCACAAGGCATACAGTCAAATCGGGTGTCAGAGTCGATCGAGCTAAAAACTGTGATGCTTGGGATAGTGGCATTTTGCTGTCACTAAGACAGAGGCATTTTTTCTAAAGTAACAACATGACATTCAGGAGCTACTTATGATTTCTACTATTTGCTGCCCCGAAACTTCTCTTAAGTCTAACAAAGTTAATGCCGATCGTAATAAAGTTGATTCCAATGGCAACCTAGAATATTGTATAGCCGCTGCTTGGGTAGACTTAGTAGGAGGAGACTACAGTAGTTTAGGAGGAGATGATTGGCTGGCGATATGTGGCGATATTGATGAAGGCGAACTTTACAAAGAATGGTTTGTGTGGCAAGATAGCGAAGTGACAAAAGAATGGGAAGCTTTCGATCCGATTACTAATTATCGCATCGTTGCACCTAGCCGAGCCATTTTAATTGCTCAAATCGATCGCATCGAAGCTACCAGACAAATCTAATCTGTATGCAATCTAGGTTCCTTGGACTTTCAGTTTTTCCCGCTCCAACTTGCGTTGTTTCAATGCTTCCAGATTTTGCTTGATCGACTCTAGTGCAATTCCATTCCCCTGCTGTTGGTACAATTCACTAGCAGTAATTAAATTCTGCACAGCATCATCATCAGAACGCAAATTAGCACAAGCCAAACCCCGATTGTGGTAAGCTTCTGCCAAAGTAGAAACAAGTTGTAAGGCGCTGGTAAATTTGTCTTTAGCTTTTCGATAATTTCCCGATTTATAGGCCTCAATCCCTTCTTGGTAATAAACAGAGGCCTGGCGGCCAGAGTCCGTAGCCGGAAATGCTGGTAAACTTAAAATGGGTTCTTGAAACAGCACAGAAACGCTACCCTTACCGAAGTAAGCCCAAGTCATTGTTCCTAGGCCAATCCCCAGGACGGCAACAATGATGATAGACAGAGCAATAAAATTGGTGGTTTCCATCGAAAAATATTTGTAGTATTACAATATGATAAGATATATTTGAATTTTTGCAACAATGGCGGCGCGAAATTACCTCAACTGGAAATGGTCGATCGGAACGCTAGCTTTAGTATTATCGATCGCCTCCCTTACCGTACCTGCAAATTTTGACACCGCAACCGACGCACAAACTCAATAGGAGGATTTCAATTATGATAATATGCAAAACAACCAATCGCAATCAACCATAATATGAGTTTCCTCTACACCGCAGCCCTAGTAACTTTAGCAGATATTGACAAGGAAGTTCTCGTTAAATTTTACACAAAATTTCTCGACATCGAGCCGAATCCTTACATTCCTAATACTTATGCTGAATTTCAACTGCCGGGTTTAAGATTAGGCATATTCAAACCCAAAAATTCCCACAAAGCAGAATTTTTAGGTATCGGAAAAGCAGGCATGAGTTTATGTTTGGAAGTCAGCGACATCGAAATGGCGATCGCCCGAATTTGGGCCCTAGGATGTCCGCCCCCCGGAGAAATTATTAAAGCTAGTCACGGTTTAGAAATCTACGCCTTCGATCCCGCCGGCAATCGCCTAATTTTACATCAATCCCATGACAATGTAGGATGATAGCTAATGATTTGCGAACTCTCGATCTTCTCTTCTCTTCCTTCGCGTCCTTCGCGTCTTCGCGGTTCGTTAACTCAAAACTGCCTTAACTATCTAATCAGTTCAGCAAAACTATAAAAACTGATAATTAACAATAAAAGTGCGGTGATATGAGTTAGCTGAAATTGAGGCCGCGGGCCCAGGGATTCTCGCACTAAAATTGAAAAAGACGAACCAATTATATAACTTAGAGACAAAGCTAAATAGGGCCATTGCCCTGTCAAAGTCCATAACCCCAACAAAATCATCGCTAAACTCAACATCACCAACTCAACAAAGCGAGGAGGATTGTGCTGACTAGATAGAATCAAAGTATCCAACCAATATTGCCAAGGTCTCATTTATTAGCGATCGCACTTTTAGATTTAACCTTCTAGGTTAACAGACGATCGCCATTCACTTTGTTGCATTAAACACGCTAAGGCAACTTCCGTCTCCACTTGCGGAAATTCCGCGTAAAAGCGACTGACGCTATAAAAAGGGTCTGGGGTTTCTAGGACGATGTGGCGATCGCACATTTCCTCCAAAAATTCTAGCAAATCCTGCGGTGCAACCGGCACGCAAATCCACAAAGCCAGCGGTTGCAGAGCCCGCAAAGCCTGCGCCGCCACAGCCATCGTCATCCCCGTCGCCATCCCATCATCCACCAAAATAGCCAAAGCCCCCCCAGGGCTGACATTTGGACGTCCCGGAGACAAATGGGCTAGTAGAGATTGCGCGCGATCGAGAGCCTGCTGGAGTGCTAAAGTTTGAAAAGGCAAATTACGCGGCTTTTGTTGCCACACCACCTCCCCATCAGCGGTGGCAGCCCCGATCGCGTATTCTAGATTATCAGGACGAGTAATTTTCTTCGCCACCACCACATCCAAAGGACAACCCAACAAGCGGGCAATAGGCACTGCAACGGGCAAACCCCCGCGTGGTAAAGCATAAACAATCGGTTTAACAGCCTCTGGTGCGGTTAAATTCAATTTTTCGAGCTCTGCGAAAACTGCCGCTGCCAGTTTTTCACCAGCATCAGCGCGATTATCAAACAACGGGCTAGAGAACATATTCCTACCTGTAGGAGCAAACCCGATCTAAACTATAAACTCTAGCTTCCCAAAAATCTCCCCGATCTTTCACAGTGGACAATTGACAGCAAAAACTTAGATCGGATTTTCGCTATCAACTGTCAACTATCAACTGTCAACTGTCAACTGTCAACTGTTTAAATATATGTCAAGCGACTTGCAACTCAGCCTTTTTGACAGCAGTCAAAGTGCCTCTTTCCAGACAGACTCAATCCCGACAAATGTCAAAATTCCCATTCCTCCGGGCACCTATCAAAATATCGAGCAAATCGGCGAACACTGCAACCGTTGTCACCGCTGCGAATTGGGCAACAGCCGCACTCACGCCGTCATCGGGCGCGGCAATCCGCAAGCAAAAATCTTGATTGTCGGAGAAGCGCCGGGACAAAATGAAGACGAAACCGGATTGCCATTCGTTGGGCGATCGGGCAAACTTTTAGATAAGATTTTAGAATCAGTCGGACTCTGTACAGAAACAGACATTTTCATTGCCAACGTCATCAAATGCCGCCCCCCCAACAATCGCCCTCCGACAGTAAAAGAAATAGAAGCCTGCAAACCATACTTGCTCGAACAAATCCGCATATTAGACCCTAAAATTATCTTATTAACCGGTGCAACAGCCCTCAAAGGTTTGCTTAGCGACAAGCGACCAATTAGTAAAATTAGAGGTCAATGGATTGAATGGGAAAATCGCCTATGTATGCCAATCTTCCACCCATCATACTTGTTGCGAAACCCCTCCCGCGAACCCGAAACTCCGAAATGGTTTATGTGGCAAGATATGCAAGTAATCAAGGCTAAATTGGATGAATTAAAAGAGCAATTATAATATTTTTGTTCGTTATTTGTAGGGGCGGGTTTCACCAACAATCTCTGATTTTCACCCACAATCTCAAAAACCCGCCCCCACCCAACCCAAAAATTCATCAATCTTGGTTAACCACGGCGGTATAATTCAATTGTCAAAGCAACGCTCATCTGCTACAATTTCCTGTACCTACACATCCATTGGTGTCAACTTAAGCCTGAAATCCCTGAGAAATCTGGTTTTTACCTGAGTCTAGATCCCCCTAAATCCCCCTTAAGAAGGGGGACTTTGAAAAGACTCCTGTCCCCCCCTTCTTAAGGGGGGCTAGGGGGGATCTAGATTTAATAGTCTTGCCAACAGTCTCTGACTGGGTTTGACCTTAAGTTGACACCTATGCTACACACCATCACACAACAATATGCAGCACTGGACAAAGGGACAACAACTGCACGAAGGCGAATATTTAATCGAAGAAATCCTGGGCGGTGGCGGTTTCGGTGTCACTTACCGCGCTCAAAATCGTAAAGCAGGTAAGTTAGTTGCGATTAAAACTCTGAATGCTATCCAACAAGGAAAGGCAGATTTTGCCAAGCGCCAAGAAAAGTTTATGAATGAGGCGCTGTGTTTGGCAAAATGCCATCATCCTCATGTTGTCGAAGTTTATGAGGTGTTTCAGGAGGGTGATTTATGGTGTATGGTGATGGAGTTACTTGACGGCACTAATTTAGCTGAATATCTCGAAGATAACGGCATTTTGTCGGAAGAGAAGGCTTTGCCCATTATTCAGCAAGTGGGAAATGCTTTGAGTTTTATTCATAAGCAAGGATTTACTCATCAGGATGTTAAACCTCAAAATATTATGCTAAGAACCCCCCCAGCCCCCCTTGCTAAGGGGGGAGAAAGAGAAATTTCTTCCTTTCATCAGGGGGGAGAAAGAGAAATCTCTTCTCCCCCCCTTACTAAGGGGGGCCAGGGGGGTGCGGTTTTGATTGATTTTGGTTTGGCGCGACAGGCGACAGTACCGGGAAAGTTAAGGACTAATAGTAATTCGGGGACTGAGTGTTTTGCACCTCTGGAATTGTTGGAAAAACGAGCAGAATTTGGTGCTTATACTGATGTTTATTCTTTGGCGGCGACGCTGTATGTGATGCTGACGGGTAAGTTGCCGTTTCCGTCGCAATTCAGGAAGCAAAATATTCCGCAGTCGGTGCAGGAATGGTTGGATTTGCTGATACCGAAACCAGTGGCTGCTGAAACTACGCGGGTGATTTCAGCCGTGGGGATGGATTATATAAACTTGCGGAATTTATTGGCGGCCAAAAAGTGGCAAGAAGCCGATGAGGAAACGGCGAGAGTGATGTTGAAGGTGGCGGGTAGGGAGAAAGAAGGATGGCTGGATAGAGAAAGTATTGAGAAATTTCCCTGCGAGGACTTGCGTACTATTGATCAACTTTGGGTAAAATACAGCAATGGGCGCTTCGGCTTTAGCGTGCAGAAGCGCATCTATCAAAGTTTGGGGGGAACTAGGGAATATGATGATAAAATTTGGGAAGCGTTTGGCGATCGCGTAGGTTGGCGTGTGAATGGTAACTGGTTGAACTATGATGAACCAAAATTCAACACCAAAGCACCAGAAGGACACCTCCCTTTAGGTAGAGATTGGAGGGTGGGTGGTTGGTGTAGGTGGTTAGTTAGTGGATATGAATTAAGGAGTCTCTTCTCTCACGTCGAGACTTGTAGACTGTAACATCTAAGCGTTTCAGAGTTTCGTTAAGATTTATAATATTTGAGTAACATTGTGGTAGGCAAAAAACATGAATCAAAATTCTACAGTTACAATCAGCAATACATCTTATCAAGCCCTCGCAGAACTCTCTGCAAGTTCAGGAAAACCAATCGAAACTGTCCTCGAACAAGCAATCGAACAATACCGAAGACAACAGTTTTTAGCAGCAGCTAACCAAGCTTATATTACTCTACGCGATCGCCCTGAAGATTGGCAAGAAGAACTTGAAGAAAGAGCAGCTTGGGATATCACTTTAGAGGATGGTTTAGAATCACATTAAATGTTCGAGAAAATACTACGAATGATTAGGGAAAAGGTTAGTAATCAGCATTACGTGATGACACTCCATGCTGAAGAAGAGATGGAAGATGACGATTTGATAATTTATGACATTGAACAAGGCATCCTCACAGGTAAAATACTAGAATGTCAAAAGGATAGAGTAACAGCAGAATCAAAATACCGGATTAGAGGAGAAACTACTGATGGAGGAGAAGTCGAATTAATTGTCAAACTGAGTCCGACTGGAAAAGTTGTTATTATTACAGTATACGTGCCTTAAGCAAGGAGACTGAGTAAATGGTATGTGATATTTGCGGAACAGAAGGTGTGCGAGTTCGCCGCATTCCTAGAACATATAGCAAAGGCAAAGATTTGCTAGTTATAGAAAACATTCCGGTAATAAGCTGTCCTCACTGTGGCAATAGTTACCTAACAGCCGAAACACTGCATGAAATTGACAGAATTAAACGCAAGCGTAAAACTTTAGCCGTAGAACGTTATGTCGAAGTAGCTAGTTTTGCTTAGATATTCGCAAAGCCAAATAATACTGGATAGAATTTAGGAGTAGAAACGATGCCTAAAACTCATAGTTACCATGACTATCTGATTAAATCCCTCCAAGAAATTGAAGAATCTGCTGCTTATATGCAAGCAATTTTAGAAGAAAAAGAACCGGAACCGGAACTGTTACTGACGGTACTCAGAGATGTGGTTAAATCTCAAGGTAAAATCTCTATAATGACGGTCGGCGAACAACAGAATTGGGAGAAACTTCAGGAATTGCTAAAAGCATCAGGGGGAGAAGAGATTTACCGATTTATTGG
>RDXH01000011.1 GCA_004292745.1 Oscillatoriales cyanobacterium
CACAACTGCTGAGATATCTCCTGACATGACTTGTCCCAGAAGGGCAAGCAGCGCTTTTCTTTTAAAGTTGAGTCCGCCTCCGATGTCTTTGAAGACTTTGGCTTGCGGGTAGAGACTTTGGAGGTAGCTGACTTGCCTGTCAAGGTCTTCTCGCTGTTTGTAGCTACTAACCCTGGCGTAGATGGCTGTAATTCGGTCATGTCCGGTTCCAAGAACGCTATCGATGTCGTAGCGTCGCTGGTTGGATGGGGTTCTGATTGCTGATATTTTGTCGGCAAGTTCCCAGTTTCTAAGGGTTTTGTCTGAGACTTGCAGGATTTTGCAAGCTTCTCGCGGTGTGACATATTTGGTCATCGCTATGTGGTATTTGGCTTTCTATCACAATACCACCTTTTACTAGGATTTGCCAGAATCTTCTAGGAAATCATTTACTTTGCGTCGTCAGTCAAAGTATCATCTTCCGTTTCGCCAGTGAGTTGCACCAACACTTCGACACTACCGTACTTAAACTTCCAAAGATGTCCACCCGCCTCATTTTGACCGACCATCACTTTTTGGTCTACAGCCATGCTGGCGATGACAGTTTCAATTTCTTCTGCATAGGTGACGGCCGTGGCTGTTTCGACCTGCTCAGAGGCGATCGCGCTTTCACTTAAAAGGCTTTCTGGAGAAACAGTTTCTTGGTTGGGTTCGCTGGTAGTCATGGTTATGATTTGACGGAAACTATTCCAATAATTATTTTACCTTAACTGGTTAACTGGTAATATCAATTGCGATTGTTCGCGATCGCTAGCAACAGAGGAGACGGCAATGCCCATTGGTGTCAACAATCGCCTGAAAGCCCGCCCCGTGTCCGTCTGTGGGCCCGCGAGTCCGACAGAAGTCTCAACCCCTGTCTCAAAGCTAAAGTAAACGGCACTGCCGTCTCCTAATTTCTTCGTTTGTATAGCCACGGTTTCAACCGCCCGGTCATCTAGGCTTAGTCGCCGCCGGCTGCTTCTGGGAGTTATTGAGTCCATTGAGAAACATCGGCACAAACTTCTCCACAAATGCCTGGGGGTCACGGTTCCAGGCCCGCTGAGCCACATCAACCCTAGTCATCTGCAAATCCGGGGCCAGCAAAGTTCCAGCCAACCGTTCCATCAGGTATTGGGGCCGTTCCCACATAGGCATCGTGTTAGCAATATCCACCAAGCGAGTGACACGACGCAGTTCCGCCCCCAGCATGATATCCATTCCCGATGCAAATGCAGCTTGTTCGATCGCCACATACTTCCGCTTAGCCCGTTCCACCTTCTGGGCGTGGGCTGGGCTTTTGGCCGCTATGTTTCCCAACCACCGATTTCCCCAGCGGACGTGACCTGCTTCTTCGGGAAAAATCTTTTCGATAGTTTCGCGGATTTTGACGTTTTCGTCAGTTTGCGGAGCATTTTTCAGGGCGTGGATGTGCGCTCCGAAGTATTCGCAGCCCCGCTTTTCGGTGACATTAATCGCCGCTAGGGAAGAAATTACAAAATCTTCTCGGTCTTTAGCAGGGTCTTTCTGTTCGCTGTCGAACAGTCTTTCAAACTCGTCGATGTAGGATACTCCCGGCGGCTTGCCCACATTTTGGCCCAAGTCTACCAGCAAGTCAGTCAGCCACATGGCGTGTCGCGCTTCATCAGCAATGTGCCGGGAGAGGTCGCGGACGAGTTCGGCTGGTTCTCCGTCTAGCTGTTCGATCAAGTCGGTGAGGTCTTTGCAACTGCGCTGTTCGCTGTAGCGGTAGCGGTTGAGGGTGATCAGGTGAATTTCGCGATCGCGCACGACTTGAGCTAAAATTTCACGGGCTCCCATGCCATTGCGAAGCTTGCGGGGATAAGCTACGGTCATTGTTTTATGTTTTTTTGTAAAGATGCTTATATAAGTGTAACGCAGTTTTTCGGATTCCTAATTCACTCGCAGGGTAGAAGTTTTTTGGTAAGTAACTTTAACTCTTATATAGCAATCCTAAATCAGTTGTGTAATTTTTGTAGGGGCTCGCTTGCCCCGTGGTTGCCCCGCTTATGCTGGGGTAGGCACGCACCATCCACTACCCCTACAAATCCTCATGAATGATTTAGGATTGCTATAGTTGTTGGTTATTGGTTATTGGTGATTTGTTATTGGTTATTGGTTATTTGTTGTTGGTTATTTGTTATTGGTTATTGGTTATTTGTTATTGGTTATTGGCTATTGGTTTTTTCCTCACAAAGCCCTTATACTTATTTATGTATAATGTTTCTTACATCATCCATTTTCGGACTTGGCTGTGAATTATTTTAAACTTTGCGTAATTTTGACTGCTACTTCTACACTTCTTGGTTGGGAAGCACATGGGCCTATCGACCCTAGCTTAAATATATCACCAACCACACCTGACTTGCAGATTCAAACCGTCCACATAGCAAAAAAGAACAATCCTAACTTGAGCAATTCCAAAGGCACATTAAAAATAGGAAGTGCCATTTCCATCGATCCCGGTGAGGTCACTGGCATCTCAAAAGCGGAGGCGAAGCAGCGTTTTATTCTCAATAAAATATATCGAATTCAGGAAGGTACTAGCCCCCAGGATTTGTTTATCGTTGATGAAAAAGCAACTAAATGGGTAGTAGAAAATGTCTCCGATGCTACTATGGGAAGGATTACTCACAGTGTCGTCCTAATGGTATCGGGCAAGGGTAAAGTTTGGGCATTGATACAGAAGTTTTAATATCTGAGAATTGACCGAAGCTCCGGGATGGGCATCGGCTAATTTGAGGCTTTAAATTTCATAGTCCTGGACGCAAAAAACCCGGTTTATGAAGGTCTTTGCCTCCTTTGACTTTGAGGGCGATCGCCACAAACCGGGTTTTTTATGTTAATAGTCCGTCCACAACAGACGAACTATCTAACAGTCGTAGTACAAAGCAAACTCGTAAGGATGAGGACGTAACCGCATCGGGTTAACTTCATTATCGAGTTTGTAAGAAATCCAAGTTTTGATGAAATCTTCGGTAAATACACCAGTTTCAGTCAAGAAAGCATGGTCTTTTTCCAAAGCTTCCAGAGCACCTTCCAAGGAACCAGGAGTCGAAGGAATCTTGCTCAATTCTTCCGGGGATAAATCATAGATATCCACATCCAAAGGTTCACCGGGATCGATTTGATTCTTGATGCCGTCTAAGCCCGCGCACAGCATGGCTGCAAAGGCTAAATAGGGATTGGAAGTGGCATCGGGACAGCGGAATTCTAAGCGCTTAGCTTTGGGGTTAGTTCCTGACAGCGGAATCCGTACTGAGGCCGATCGATTTCCTTGAGAATAAGCTAAGTTTACAGGGGCTTCAAAACCGGGAACTAACCGCTTGTAGGAATTAGTTGTGGGATTGGTGATTGCCAAAAGTGCCGGGGCGTGCTTGAGAATACCGCCGATGTAATGCAGTCCCATTTGACTGAAACCAGCATATTGGTCGCCAGCAAATAACGGTTGACCGTCTTTCCAAATTGACTGGTGAACGTGCATCCCAGAACCGTTGTCGTTAAACAATGGTTTGGGCATGAAGGTGATGGTTTTGCCGTATTTTTTGCCTACGTTTTTGATCACATATTTGTAAGTCAGCAAATAGTCAGCGGCTTTGACTAAAGTGTCAAAGCGGAAGCCGAGTTCGCACTGGCCACCGGTGGCGACTTCGTGGTGGTGCTTTTCAATGGGTACGCCGCATTTTGCCATTGTCAGCAGCATTTCCGTTCTCATGTCTTGAGAGGTATCAGTTGGTGCTACTGGGAAATAACCTTCTTTGTAACGTGGTTTGTAGCCGAGGTTGCCGCCCGGTTCTTCTTTGCCGGAATTCCAACGTCCTTCTATTGAGTCTACATAATAATAGCCACTGTTTTGGGTTTGGTCGTAGCGAACGTCGTCAAAAATGAAGAATTCTGCTTCCGGGCCAAAGAATGCGGTATCGCCGAGACCGGTGGTAACTAAGTAGTCTACGGCTTTTTGGGCTATGGTGCGAGGACAGCGGCTGTAGGGTTCGCCTGTGCGGGGTTCTTTGATGCTGCAAATGAAGCTGAGGGTGGGTTCTGCCATGAATGGGTCGATCCAAGCAGTGGTAGGATCGATGACCATTGTCATGTCTGATTCGTTGATGGCTTTCCAGCCGCGTATGCTGGAACCGTCGAAGGGTACGCCGTCTGTGAATGCGGTTTCGTCGATTTGGTTGTGGTACAGGGATAGGTGTTGCCAAATCCCCGGCATATCGATGAATTTGAGGTCAATGATCTGGATTTTATTTTCTGTTATGTAGTTTAAGGCTTCTTGGGGTGTCTGGAACATGACTTACTCCTGATATTGGTTTGGGAAAGGTCGATCGCCGATCGGGCAAATGCCAGCATTGGGGTTTTTCTGCCGGGTTTAACCTGTGGTCAGAAAATCCTATAGCGCGTCACGCGCAAACCCCGGTCTTTCAAGCCGGAGATGAAACCCAGTTGTAGCCTTTAGGCTGCGAGTAATCTGTGTTATAATTTTAACAATGCGGAACAAGTAGGCGTATCAACTACGCGATGAATTATCCTAGCACGGTGAGATACCAGCCAGTAAGACACTCCCAGCAATTTTAGATTGACTGGAAAAGACTAAGGCACAGGCAAGCAATGGCGGGATAATGAGCGTACCAAACTGGCTAGTGCGTCGCACGCAAGCGTTGCCGAAGTGTTGAAAAGTGCGAACGAAAGCATAGAACAAAAAAGTAGACGTGATCTTCATGGCGTAAGTCAGTGAATTTGAACGTGTAGCGGCGATTTGACAGCGCCCTTAAGAGTTTCAAAACTTCTTAAGAATCTCCCTCCGTTCCTTCAGGTCGGAGAGTGTCAACTCAAATCTTAATCAAACGCCGATTTGTAGTAGTCTACAATAAGCGGTCTATCTCAGATAGCAAAGTATTGATAAAGATTTTTGGGAGAGAAACTTATGCGCGATGCAGTGACGAGTCTGATTGAAAATTATGATGTTGCTGGTAGGTATTTAGACCGAGATGGGATCGATCGGTTGAAATCTTATTTTGCAACGGGTACAGCACGAGTACAAGCAGCAGCAGCAATTAACAGTAATGCAGCGGCAATTGTCAAGCAAGCTGGTATTGAATTATTCGCTCAACAACCGGAACTGATCCGTCCGGGTGGAAATGCTTACACGACTCGTCGCTATGCGGCTTGTCTGCGGGATATGGACTACTACTTGCGCTATGCTACTTACGCTCTAGTGGCTGGCAGTACAGACGTGCTTGATGAGCGGGTTCTGCAAGGGCTACGGGAAACTTACAATTCACTGAGTGTACCCATTGGCCCGACGGTGATGGGGATCGGGATTATGAAGGAAATGGTTAAGGCTCAAGTTCAAGCTGCTGGCTTGGCTGTGGGGCCTTTTCTGGAACAGCCTTTTGATTACATGATTCGCGAATTGAGCGAACAGGATATCTAAGTCAGTTTGCTAGTGATTGGTAATTGCTAGTGGCACTTCGCCACTCTCCAATATCAATTGTTAATTTTTGTCAATTTTGACTTGATAACTAGCAGTTTGATGAATTTAAATTTAAGCCCTTGATATTGCAAAGAGACTGGTAATTTTTTGCCAGTCTTTTTTCAAAAAAAAAGGAATTTGTGGTGGTGGGTTTGTGTAAATTAAGTCGATCGCATCACAGCATCAAAGGCGGAGAGCGTTGTTCAAGGACTAAAAATCGCCGATACGTCCCCAGACGAGACATTTGTCCAGGGGAATTTTGGTTTGGCGACGATCGACTTGTTCGACAGTGGTTGCTTCTACATCCCCATTAGGGTAGAGAATATGAACTATCTTACCGCTGACAAATGCCAGAGGATTGTCTTGACAATTGTCCATATTTTTGATAGGGAAGTTAAAGTTTTTCATGGTAGATCGATACAGGTTTAATCAGTCCAAAATAGGGCATTGGTTGACAAAAGCATTTAATTTGTAACGGTTTGACCCATTGTTACATCATCTGTTCGTCACCAAGGTTTCAGTGTGATCGTACCAAGGTATATCTGTGATAAAACTAGACACACCCCGTGATAGAAGTCACCAAAATAGGGGTGAGGGGGAACACCCATCACAGGATTTTGGTTGAGTGCCGATCCTGACGGCTTTTGACCAGTTGTTTGGGAGATGTCTAATAAACTATTGTTAACCCGATCTTTAAACATTAAAAACCTTGGCTAAACAACGACTAGACACTTTATTAGTCAACCTAAATTTGTGTACTTCCCGACAGCAAGCTCAAGCTTTGATTCGCACAGGAAAAGTTGCAGTCAACCAGCAGGTAGTTGACAAACCGGGCACAGAGGTTGATATTTCAGCCCCAATTCAAATTAAAGAGCGATCGCGCTACGTTTCTAGAGGAGGCGACAAATTAGCTAAAGCATTAGAAGTTTTTGCGATTCCCGTTACAGATAGAATTTGTCTCGACGGCGGCATTTCCACAGGGGGTTTTACCGACTGTTTGCTGCAAGCGGGCGCAGCCAAAGTCTATGGGATAGATGTGGGTTACGGTCAAGCAGATTGGGGCTTGCGGAACGATCCGAGGGTAATTTTGAAAGAACGCACCAATTTGCGCTACATGACGGCTACAGAACTCTATGGCGACTCTCAGCGAGCAGATTTGGCGGTAGTAGATGTGTCGTTTATTTCCCTGGATAAAGTTTTACCAGCGCTGTGGGAGTTGTTAGCACCACCGCGAGAAGCCGTGTTGCTGGTAAAGCCACAGTTTGAAGTTGGGCGCGAGAGAGTGGGGAAAAAAGGGGTAGTGCGAGACTCCGCCACCCAAGCCGATGCGATTTTCCAAGTGTGGAAAGCAGCCACTGCTTTAGGATGGGAACAACGGGGCTTAACTTGGTCGCCTTTACTTGGCCCGGCTGGCAATATCGAGTATCTTTTATGGTTGGGGAGCGATCGTCAGCAGTCGGAGCAAAATGCTGTGGAAGATAGTGTGATGAAAGAAAGGATCACAGAAGTGACAAAGGGGGCTAAAGGGGAACTGATCGATAAATTTTAGATTTTAGATTTAGCAACCTTCGGATGTGGCACTCGTTGACGATAGATTGCTGAAACATGATATAAAATCCTTTCTTCATCGTCCTGTATTAAACTCTCTCTTCTCTTCCTTCGCGTCATGAGCGCCTTCGCGGTTAAATCACCTGACGATACAACCGGAATTGATATGAGCTAGGATGACCTCTGCCTCTTATTATACTTCGACTTGGCGATCGTACAATTTTTAGAGTTTATACGGGAGAAATAAAAAAATTGAGTTCAATGATAAATCGGTTTTTTAACCTTTTACTTAACTAATAATTTCATGCAGTCATTCAAACAAGTTGGTTCGCTTTTTTTGTACCTGTTAGGTGCTATCGGCTATGTAGCTAGTGCAGCGATGATTGTGGGGATTTCAGTCCTGATCAAATTTGTCGCCCTGATGTTGGCAGATAAAATTTTATATACTATTTTTATTATCGGCGATTTGTTGAGAGGCATCGAAGTTATTGAACTATTAAATATCTTAGTGTTTGCTTTCATCGGCATGGGGTTTGGTTTGGCTACCAGACTGTTGAAACCTGAATATTGTCGCCAAGTTAGTGCTATTTTGTTGATTTTGATAGTTCCTTTTGTGTTCATGAGTACGCCGATAATTCGCTACAATTCTTGGCTAGATAAAGTTGAAGAGTCGGAGAACTTATCGCCGGATGAAGCTACGAAAATAACTAACTTATTTTTGAAAAAGCAGATAGGAGTTCCCGGCTTCTTTGGTTATTATTTATATACAGGTCAGTTTCCAGTGATTCCTACGACTCAATCACAGATGAAAGACCTCGATAGCTTTGAAAAAAAAGTTAACTCCCGATTTGTGCAGTTAACAGGTGCTGCGCCCACTATTGTTTCTTGGTCGATGTTGATTTGTTTTTGGCTGATTAGACTATTTTATTTTGCGATCGCAGTAATTGCCACGATTGCCCACTTTAGGCAAGGCGTGGTGATTGCTAGAAGGTAAAAGGTGAATTTTTACTTACCAATTTTTAACTCTTGTTGTAGGCGATCGACAATTGTATCACGTTCTATGGTACCAAGAATTTCTTGAATTACCGTATCTTGTCCCAAGGGGCCCCAAGTGCAGCCTTTTTCTAAATAAACTTGGGCTGCGCGACCGACAGCATAGGTTCCGTAAGCTGCTAAACTAGCTTGAGTTACCGCAACTCCTGCAAAAGTAGAAAAGCCAATTTGAGGAGCAGCAATCGCCGCGCTTTTCCCGAATCCCAACAAAAAACTACTACCTAATTCTCCCAAAAGTACGCCACCGGCACTCGAAAAAATAGTTTGCCAAAGTTTCCCCGCTTCATAGCCAGTCATGGGTAAACCGTAAAGTCTGGATAAAGAGCGAATTAAGGCTAAATCAGCGACAGTTGCTCCCATGACATCGAGGAAAGCAATCGGATTTAAGCCCACAGCCAAAGCTTTATATTTCGCAAATTGCCAGATTAAATCCTCGGCTTCGGTATGTCGCAATTTGAGAATTTGATGGGCAATATTTGCCTCTGCATCTCTAGCTTCCATTAAAGCATTGAGAGCGAGGAGCGATCGACCTTCTCGGTTAAGAATCGTGAAAATAGTCTGTTTGAGCTCATCTATCTGCGGCGGCGGCGACTCCCACTCGTGGGTAATGCTACCATCAGGCCATTCAATGCGCACCTGCATCGGTGCCGGTTCCGCCGCTACCATGACTATTTCTAAGGATTTGGGATTATTTTTAGGAGAGTTTGTAGTAGATTTAGGCGAGGGATTGTTGGAGGATAAATTTTCGCTATCAGCTTTATCTGTCACCCCATCGGTGGCAAAATTTTCGCTATTATTTCCGAGATTTTGCAAACTTTTATAAATAGTTTGCCTATCTAATTCTGGATAGAGGTCTATTTTATTGAAAACTAAAATTAGCGGTTTTTGAGCTGTTTGTAATTCGCACAGTGCTTGATATTCAGTGCGAGTGATATCACCAGCGACAACAAACAAAATTAAGTCAGCTTGGCGAGAGACTTGTTTCGCCATGTCGCCCCGCACTTCTCCACCAACTTCATCAATTCCTGGAGTATCAATTAATTCTATTTGCACTTTTTCTGGGTCTTTTGTGCCAGAAATAGCCGGAATTGTCCAAGCCACGGAACGCGGCCATTGAGTCACACCGTTGAGAGGGCCTGTTTGCAGAATTTTTTTACCTAAAAGCGCGTTTAAGACGGCTGACTTGCCACGGCTGACTAAACCAAAGGTAGCAATGCGAATGATATTTTGGTTAAGTTTTTCTGAGGTAGAATTTAAGATATCTAACTGATTTTGTAGCGTAGCTGCCAATTCTGTATTTGAGTTGTTTTTGCTTGGGCGCAAGTTAGAGTAGCGCGCCAGGGATTGGCGCAAACTGGCGCGGGCAAGGGATAAGCGATGGTCTTGAATCGATTTGTCAGCCATTGGCGATCGGCTTTTTTAAGCAAGTATAATAGAGTATCTAACTAGAGATATTCCGATCCATTCTAGTACAAATTTTCATAATTTGCTAAACTTTAAATTTATTCTGCATCAGAATTACTCATTTGTCTCAGATATCTCTCTGTGTTCTCTGCGCCCTCTGTGGTTAACTAATCACAATACAACAGTCAACGAGATCATGTCTATAAAAAATATATCAATTCCCATCTGCATCAGAATTACTCATTTGTCTCAGATATCTCTCTGTGTTCTCTGCGCCCTCTGTGGTTAACTAATCACAATACAAAAGTAAACGATATAATCTCTATTGCGCGTTCCACAATCACAAAACCTTTGGGTATAACAGGCCCGAAAGCCTGTTCCTAATAACAGTACAAAATATGACTAATACCAATTTCATCAAGTAGCGCTACATATCTACCCCCCCAACCCCCCCTTGGGTTCGGGGGGGCTAAGAACTACATCTGTATCTGTAGTAGGACTTTATGAAAATGGTATAATATTGTACTTAATTGAGATCTGAATTAACTGCTGCTGGCTGAGATATTGGCGGTGCAAGACGACTAGCCATTTGGTTGATGAAAGATTGCAAGAACGAAACTTGCTGATTTTGTTGAAATACCGCTTGCAAAGTTTTAGTCAACTGGTCTATATTGAAACTGCTATTTACAGAAGTTTCCAGGTCTCGACTTTGGAAATATTCCACTAAACTGACTCCAGCTATTCTGGTAAAATAGGCTGCACTAATTCCTTGGACTGCACCTCCGGCGACAAAAGTTACAGCATTGCTTTTGAGCAATCCCGCAATAGTTTGAGTAGACAATTCAACTAATCCCAATTTCAACATTTGGGCGGCCAAAGTTGCCGCTACTGTCTTAGCTTGGTCTAGGGAAAACTTGTGCTGATAAATAGTGCCGAGATCGATTACAAGTTGGGTACTGATGGCAGTGGTTGCTAACAAGTCTAGGGCTGCAACGGGATTAGCAAAAACGGCGGCGGCTGCGATATATTGATATTGCTCGATGATGGGCATTGCCCGATCGCGCCTGACTGCATTTAATAAAGTTTTTGCTTCCTGTTTAACACTTCCAGCGCCCCGCACTGTATTAGCCCACACCAATTGTTGTCTTTCTGCTGTTAAGAGTTCCGTCAGTTTAGCCCTCAAAGGCTGAATTTGAGTTCCGGGATTTTCCATCCGTTCGCTGATTGTACCATCGGCTTGATGCTGCCGCACTTTCAGGGAATTAGGGTTCGCTGCGATCGCAATTATATCTTCTTTCGGCAGTAGGCCGTCCATTTTTTCCTGCAAAGAATGCAAAATTTGGGACTGCTGTGCTGGCAAATATTGGTCTTGTTTGTTCCAAACTAGCAAGAAACGTTGACCTGCGAAAACTAGCTGAGATAATACTTGAAATTCCGAATCGGTAATGTCGCCTGCTGTCACAAACAGCACTAAATCATCGCTGATTTTAGCATCGGTATTGGTGCTACTAAATAGCGGGGTTGTTTCTTGGAAAGTTAGCTTGTGTGGCTGTTGGGATGTCCAGTGAGAATTCAAAACTTGAATTAAGGTACTTTTGCCTACTGCTTTGCCGCCAGTCACACTAATTCTCAAATCTGGTCTGTCTAATTCGGCCGTGAGTCGATCGAGCTGTGCTTTAAGCATAGCTGGAGATTCGGATATTGGAGCTTCAGAAGCCAGCAAATTAATCGAGCTTTCTGCAGCCCCGATCGCCTTTAAGGCTGCTTCCCTGTTGGCTAGGGCTTGGGGGAGTGGAAATTCCAGTGTAGGCGATTGTCGCTGCCACCACCAATATCCGGCGCTAGCGGCCACCAAGCCGATGAGTGCCGTTTCGCCCATTTCTGAAACTGAGTGCTGTAGACTTTCTAACAGCCAGAGTGCTGCTGAGAGTCCGATTCCGCCAATTAAAACCGGTCGCCGCAAGTTAAGTGTCATTTTTCCCTTCCTGTGGGTATTCCCGCCAAGCTTAACTTTACCGGGCTTGGCATTCCCCCTATATTCCATCGTACCTCAAGACATTTTGAAATACCCGACGCGATCGCCGAGTTAAGTTTTTGATTAAAAAAAAATCGAGCAACCAGATCAATTAAACAAGTCTGGCTGCTCACTCCTTAATGTGGGAAAATTCCGATGACTGCTTTTCTAGTCTCCGAGGCAAATTTCCAAACCACGGGCTGTTTTCACCAGAGTACCATCGAGCTCTACTGCTCTGTATTTGGCGATCGCATCTTCCAAGGGAACGCTAACAACTTCCCGTTTTTGCCAAGATACCATGCAATCGTATTTTTCTTCAGCAATTAAATCAACTGCTGCTACTCCAAAAGCCGAAGCAATTAATCTTTCTAGCGGTGAAGGCGTTCCTCCTCGTTGAATGTGTCCCAAAACAGTAACGCGAGTTTCCGCGCCACTACAGTCAGAAATTTGATCGGCTAAATACTGACCGATACCACCCAACCGACTTTGACCTAATCGATTTGTCTGCATCACTAATTCGCCTGCTTCAGTGCGAACTGCCTCAGCTACTACAATTAAACAGTAGTTTTTTCCCTGTGCTTGGCGTTCTTGAATTTTGGCACAAATTTTGGAAATTGTGTAAGGAATTTCGGGAATCAAAATGATATCAGCGCCCCCAGCGATACCCGCACTAATCGCAATATGTCCCGCATCGCGTCCCATGACTTCAATAATCATGACGCGACTGTGACTTGCTGCGGTAAAATGCAAGCGGTCTAGTGCTTCAGTGGCAATATTAACAGCAGTATCAAACCCGATGGAACGCTCGGTAATGCCGACATCATTATCAATAGTTTTAGGAATAGCAACTAAGTTCAACTTGCCTTGTTGAGCAATCTTCCTGAGAATAGCTAGACTACCATCGCCACCAATGCCAATTAGGGCATCTAGACCTAGTAGATGATAGCCTTCGATAATATCATCAGAGCGATCGCGCAAAGTCCCATCGGACATCGGATATGCAAAAGGATTACCCTGATTAGTCGTCCCTAGCATGGTACCGCCAATAGTCCGCCAATCGTCTACTTTTTCAATATCCAAAGGAATTGCTTGAGGGGGACGACTCATTAAGCCATTGGTGGCTTGACGAATTCCCATCACCTTCCAATTGTAAGTTGCTGTTGCGCGGTACACAACGGCTCGAATCACTGCATTTAAACCTGCACAGTCACCCCCACTGGTAAGGATGCCGATGCACTTTTGTTGTCCCATAGTTGATAATTAGAAGGGATAAGGAAGTTAGCCCAAGGACTGCATTATTATCATCTTAGGCTAGAGGTCAATTTTACTTGGGATTGAGACGCTTAGAAACTTGGTTAATAATCCCACTCAGAATAGCGCCTCCCATGAGAATTCCTAGGGCGGGATTAAATACAGGCTGCCAGAGACTGTACCACAGATCGAAACCGAGATTCACACCGGTCGATCTACCTAATACTGCGATCGCAAACCAAGCAAAGCTAGCAAAGACAAAAAATACGTCAGCGACTAAAACTATGTTCAGCCAGTTCATAAATTTCTCTTTCATTATGTTAGAGTTCCTTGTGAGTATATGTCTGTTAACTTTTGAAAACCGATTTGCCCGCTGGACAGGAGTGATAGCTGCAACTGGCGATCGAATCAAGATAAAATATCATTAATTGTTGTCGCACAAAGGCTGTCAAAATATGGTTCGCTATACACTTCCTCAAAGCCCCGAAACTATTTTAACTGTTAAAGGGAAAGATTCAGCCAAAGCCCGCGAAGAAGCTATGGATCAGCTTATGCAGCTTATCGACTCTGACAAGCTACCTACAGAGCTCCAAGAAGGATTTGGTCCAAAACAGTTTGTGGAAGTTAAAGATATGGAAGATGCGACATCTGAAACCGAGGATGCGATTACCGAAGCAATACAGATTTTGAGCAATTTGGCAAGTCTCAAATTGAAAGTCATGGAATCCCGCGAAGAAGCCCTGAAAATCCGGGCGGCGATCGACATTTTGTTTACAGATGAGGCTGTCAGTGCTGAGGAAATCACCAGTCTCAAAGACGGTTTCAAGGTGCTCAAAAACTTCGCCCAAGCTAATGTCCGCTATCGAGAAGCTAGGAGTAAAGCAGAGTCAGCCCGTGCAATTTTAGACGAAGCTTTGCAATCTCCTGAATCTGAAAACAAAGCCTCAAAATCTGCCAACTTAGATGTCGGCAGGGGTCGCCCGTTATACCCCTAGGGTTAACGGGTGGGGAATGCCGACCCACAAAAAATTGAGCGTAGCGAATCCTTATTCTGGAGTTGTCTGTTGTTCAACGTATTTCTTGAGTTGCTCAACAGTTACTCCGCCACAACTAGCTACAAAATAAGAACCCGTCCAGAAAACCTGTTTGCTGTAAATTCGATTGAGATAGTCACCGAACTCTTTGCGGATTAGGCGACTAGAAACCGTTTTGAGATTAGCAATAAACAAGCAATAGAATAGCAATTATGATTTTAACCTACTCCTACCGAATTAAACCCAATGCTGAACAAGAAGCAACCATGCTCCATACATTAGAGCTGCTGCGCCGGCATTGGAATTATTGTTTGGGGCAAAGGTTAGATTGGCTGCAACGAACTCGTTGTCAGGTTGACCGTTGCAGTATTGTTTCTGAGCCAATAGGCGAGATACCTACTACAGTCAACTATTACACCCAGCAATCAGAGCTCAAACATACTAAAGTGCTGTTTCCTGACTACAAAAATATTTGGTCAGAGTCGCAGCAAGTTAACTTGCAACGGCTAAACAAAGCTTGGGAGCGCTGGTTGTTTCCGGATAAATCTGGCAAACGCGGTGGGCGACCGAAGTTCAAAAAAGCTGGCGAATTGCGGTCATTTGTTTACCCGCGAGTTAATTGTCTTAAAGCCGGAGCGTACCTCAATAATGGTGTGTTGAAACTGTCAAAGATTGGGGAGATGCCAGTTGTCTGGCATCGCCCTATCCCCGACGGCTTTATTTTAAAAACTTGCACTATTGTTCGTAAGGCTGATGGCTGGTATTGCTGTATCTCCATGCAGGATGACACTGTACCCGAACCATTGCCACTGGAAGAAATAAAAAGCGCTGTTGGTGTTGATGTTGGGTTGAAAGAATTTCTTACCACGTCTGAGGGTGAGACAGTCCCCATCCAGCAAACCTACCGCAAAACTCAGTCTCACCTGGTACGAGCGCAGCGCAAGTTAGCAAGGTCAAACAAGGGGTCAAATCGCTCTAACAAACAGAAAAACAAGCTCGCCAGAATTCATCAACGGATTGGTCGAATCAGGGAAAACTTTCACTACAACACCGCTCACGCTCTCGTCAAAAAGTATGACTTGATTGCGGTGGAAGAATTAAACATCAAAGGGCTTGCTCGAACAAGATTGAGCAAATCAATTTTAGATGCAGCTTGGGGAAGGTTTATCACCATATTGGAGGCAGTGGCGGTCAAACGCGGTGTCCGAGTGGTCAAGGTGAATCCTCACGGCACATCACAAAATTGCTCGAATTGTGGAGCGAAAGTGCCGAAAACTTTGTCCGTTCGCTTGCATGAATGCCATAAATGTGGACTGCAAATGGATCGGGATGAAAATGCAGCTTTGAATATTTTGAACAGAGCATTAAACGAGGTGGGACTCATCTTGTCTGCGCAGGGAGGCTTAGGGGATACCCAGCCTGTGAAGTGTGAAGCTTTTTCAGGTTGGGGCAGCGTACAGCTATCTCTATTCTGATTGAGAAGCCCCCGTTATAATCTTTGATTTAACGGGGGAGAACGTCACATAAGGATTTTAGGTAATCGTCTGGTGTGTCGGCGCTATTCAATCTGCAAATTCCCTCGAAATCTCATAAGTAGAAGATCGATGTGAAGAAGTCACCCCCCCCAAGGGGGGAATATCGATGTGAAGAATAGCAAGCCACTAAGCTTTTGAGCGATTTGGATACTGCATTTAATTAGGTGGACTTACTTAGTCCTGGACGCAAAAAATCCGGTTTTTTCCAAAGACTGTCTCACATTAAAAAAGGTACATTTACTACTTCTCCGACAATTTCTCCTACCTGGACTTTCAATCCTGCACCACCAGCTTTGGTGCGGATATAAGCCAGACCAAAAAATCCAGATTGTGTTTCAGTCACACTGGTAATTTTGCCTACTTTTTCCTCTTCAATAGTGACTACGGTTCCCGGTTCAACAGCACCGCTGAGTTGGATGCCCCAAAGTTGTTGTTTGACTCCTTTGTAGGTGTTCAATCTAGCAATTGTTTCTTGACCGATGTAGCAGCCTTTGTCATAGGTAATGGTGTGTAACAGTCTTGCTTCTAGGGGATTGTAGTCATCTGTAAGCTCAAAATCTGTGGCGGGGCGGCCTTGTTCGATTCGCAGTTGTTCCCAGACTCGATCGCCCATGGGTACGGCCCCTGCTTGCACTAATTCATGCCACAATTTAGCTGCATCCGTGGCTGCGGCAATTAAGGTGTATCCGGGAGATGCTAACCCACTACCCATAGCAACTCGAACTTCTATCCCAGCTAATTTTATCAATTTGTGACTGGCATTAGGTAAATTTTCGAGTTCGCTAACTCCCATTTTTTCTAGTAATTTGCTGCTTTCAGGACCGATCGCACTGAAAGCGACTGTGGTATCAGTTAAATCTGTTAATTCTACCCGATCCATGGGGAAAATATAGCGATCGAGTAATTCTAGCAATTGTCGGCGACGGTTGGGAGAAACTAAGATTAACAAAGCATCTTCTGTAGCATAAGCTGTGGCGAGGTCAATCGTCCGGGCGGTGGAAGTCACAAACACAGTGTCGCAGCCTTGACCGGGTTGAAGTTTATTGATATTATTGGTACTTTGATTGTGCAAAAACCGTAGGCGATCGCTATCGGAAATTTGTAGGCGTCCCCAGTGAGTGCGATCGCACAAAGCTACACTTTCTTTGGTGGCGGTGATGGCGGCGGCATCATTAGCAAAACTAACTGGGACTGTTTCTGTGGTTGTTAATTCGCCAAAGATAGCACCGAAAGATGTTTGAATATCGTGCAATTCTTGAATCAGCATAAAATTTGGTTGACGGTTGACGGTTGACGGTTGACGGTTGCTAAAACTAATGACTAACAACTACTAACTAATTAGCTAAATTAGCGAAGATTTCCTGTATTAATTGGCTGGCCTTAGCATCAAGACGATTCCAATCTACATCGCCAGTATCCTCCTCAATCAAAAAAGTGTCAATTTCAACTTCCTGACTTTGGATCTCGGAGTGGGCTGGTTGGTAGTCAACAAAACAGACTCGATAACAAAGTTCCCAAATATCGATCGACCTTTGCTCGCCTTGACGCTCTAAAATCAGTTTATAGCCAGGAAAAGGAGTTTGTACTTCTTGATAAGTCCCTGTCCAAACAGAATCTTCTAGTTGTTTGCGGATATTGTCGAGGACTCGAATCAAGGCGGGCTGCATTAGCAGTTCAGCTTGCTGCCATGCGATCGGGGTAGTTATTTTCGGCTTCATATATCAGGATTCTAAAAAAGAAAATCAATAATTTAATTTTCTAACATCGAGTGCCAACTTTGCTGAAAACCCGTAAAATGGGCAACACCCCCGATTTATGACAAAAGTGGGGATGGCATCAACAAGACGTGCCATAATCAGCCATGTTATTAGGTATGCGATCGCCCGAACCTATGGATGCGCTAATCGGCAAAAGCTTACAGGGTGGAAAATACACCCTCGAACAAGAATTGGGAAGAGGCGGCTTTGGGATTACCTTCAGAGCAACTCACCGCTATTTAGGACAATTTGTAGTCATCAAAACCCTCAACGAATCTCTGCGACAGCAACCCAATTTTGCCGAGTTCGATCGCAAATTTCAAGACGAAGCCAGACGATTGGCTTCCTGCGTTCATCCCAATATCGTCCGAGTCAGCGATTTCTTTGTCGAAGACGGACAGCCCTACATGGTAATGGACTACATTCCAGGGCAGAATTTGGGCGAGGTAGTATTGCCAAATCGGCCGCTTCCAGAAGCAGTCGCCATTATATACATACAGCAGATTGGCGCGGCTTTGAAGGCAGTTCATCAAAAGAATTTGCTGCACCGAGATATCAAACCACAAAACATTATTCTGCGCCAAAACACCCAGGAAGTTGTGTTAATTGATTTTGGCATAGCCCGCGAGTTCACTCCCGGTGTCACCCAAAGTCATACTAATATGGTGTCCGACGGTTATGCGCCGCCAGAACAGTATTTCGCCCAAGGAAAATACACCCCCGCAACAGATGTTTACGCTCTAGCCGCGACGCTTTATACTTTGCTGACAGCACAGGTGCCGATGCCGGCAGTTTTTCGCCCCAGTCAGCCGATGGCTACACCCCGCGATTTACAGCCCCAGCTAAGTGCGGCCATCAGTCAAGCGGTGATGCGAGGGATGACTTTAGAGGCTGAAAATCGCCCGGCTACTGTGGATGAATGGCTGTCGCTGCTGTCCAACTCGCCAGCATCGATGACTGGACCGACGCTGGCAGTGATGCCGGGACACGGGCCTATGATGCCTGCGGGAGCGAGAACAGCGCCTGCTGTGGTGTCTTCTGGGGCTGGGGAAAGCAAAATTTGGTTGATTTTGGGGTTGGTGGCGATCGCCCTTATTTTCGCAGGATTTGTGGGTATAGCGAGGATTTTGCTCGATCGACCTTCTGCTGAACCCGCACCCATAGCCCAGGAAAATCGCACTTCTCCCCCCGCAGCAACAAGTACGCCCGATCGCCCTGCGGCAATTCCCACACCCGAAGCAACTCCCAAACCTCAGCGAAAAACTCCAACTCCTGCGGCAATTCCCACACCCAAAGAAACTCCACCGCCAGCCGTAGAAACTCCAACGCCAGCGATAGAAACTCCAGCGCCAAAACCTTCTCCTGTGGCGGAGTCACCCAAACCAACGGAAAAACCTGTTGAGCAGCAAAGGCCGATCGCGCGATCGCCCACACCAACACCCGCCCAAGAACAACCAGCAACCAGTTCTCAAAAAATCCCCAGAGTGCCGGGGTTTCCGGTGGGCACGCCGGAAACTCAGGTAATAGCTGCCTTGGGAACCCCAACAGACACTCAACGTAAAGGCTATTGGCCCAATACTCGTACAGCACTTTACGATTTGGTGCCGAATCAGATTACTCTCGGCTACATTTACGATCGCGATTCGGGCCAGCTAGTCCAAACAGAGGGTTCTTTTGCTCAGTCTGTGGATGACTTGGTAGTGCGAACCGCGTTAAACGGGATGTTGGGCGGGGCCGATCGAGATATCATGCAAGGGTTCCGAGATGTGCAGCAGCGGCGGAAAAGTCGGTTTACTTTTAGGAAGCGTGCGCTTAAAGGTACGATCGAACGTAATGAGCGCGATCGAATATACATCGGCGTCTGGGACGAAAACTTGCATTAACCCACGGGTAGTCAGGGTTTCGACTTCGCTCAACCACCGATGGTTTTTGCTCCAAGACTTCGTTACGCACGTAAAAACCCCAAAAAACCCGGTTTCTTGGGTTTTATGCGATCGGACTGACGCACTGGTAATCAGAAACCGGGTTTTTGCCAGAATATGCGTCACAACTCCCAGAAACCCATAAAAACCCGGTTTCTAAAATCCCCAATCGAAAATCCAAAATCGAAAATCCAAAATCGAGTTGACGTAATACACAATCGTGTCTATGATGAAAGAATGCACGAGGGGCTGTAATGGTTTCGACAGGGTGGCGAAAGCTGCTCCGTGATGCAGGTCGAGAGGGAGTCTACTCTCGTAAATATCGGCTCAAACAAAATAGTAAATGCGAACAACATCGTTCCTTTCGCTCGCAAAGCCGTAGCTGTAGCCTAAAAACTTCTTGAGCTTGGTTTAGAGTGTATGCCACCTAACTCCGTTAACGGTAGCATAACAACCCCCAACGGATGCCCTAGCTAAACGTTTCTAGTCGGCTAGCTGGGAAAGCAATCACTAGAAAATCCTCCCATTTAGGATAAAGATGGTTCCCGCCCCGAGGATCAGAGGGGATAAACCTGTGAACGATCGGAAGGTAAATACCCGCTTTGGACGGCAGTTCGATTCTGCCCAGTTCCATAAAAAAGGTAGCGTAAAATCAATGGTTTAAACCATTTGAAAGTTACTTTAAAGCATAAAAAGGGCAGAGAATTAATTCTCTGCCCTTTTGTTTGGGCTATATTTCGCTCTACGCACGGGTTGCCAGAAACCGGGTTTTTGGGAGAAAACCTCGTTACAGCACGCAGAAACGCATAAAAACCCGGTTTCTTTGGTCTTTGTGCGTCCAGGACTGTAGTCCTTGACGCACGGGTAGTCAGAAACCGGGTTTTGCCAAAATACTTCGTTACAACTTGCAGAAACCCATAAAAACCCGGTTTCTTTGGTCTTTCCATAAGTTACCAACCCATTAGCTAAGCTGGGGGATCAAATAACTAGAATTTCACCCCGTCCGTCCGTTCTTGTAGCCTGTCGGGCGATATACTGATATGCGGTAAAGCATTAAAAATCTTTACAAACACCTACTTTCCAAGCCTACTCCTACTAAGGATGGGTGCAAAAATATATGCGATCGCTCATTCATCTGGAAACATGAACCCAGGAATTGACTTACAAGGAAGTTTTGTAGAAGCCCTAATGAATTTGGGCTTACCGGCGGACATCGCCCATGTGCTTTGGCTACCACTCCCAATGGTACTGATGGTTGTCGGTGCCGTATTCGGCGTACTCACTAGCGTCTGGCTAGAACGGAAAATTTCGGCCGCCGCTCAACAGCGGATTGGCCCGGAATTCCTCGGCCCCCTGGGAGTGCTAGCACCCGTTGCTGACGGTATGAAGTTGGTATTCAAAGAAGACATCGTACCCGCAAAAGCTGACGCCCTGCTATTCACCCTGGGCCCAGTAATTGTGGTAATCCCAGTTTTTCTGTCCTACTTAATCGTGCCCTTCGGAGAACATATGCTGATCGCCGATATGGGGACAGCAATATTTCTCTGGATTGCTCTATCTAGCATTCAGCCGATCGGCTTGCTGATGTCCGGCTATGCTTCCAACAACAAATACGCCCTCCTCGGAGGACTCAGAGCCGCCGCTCAATCCCTCAGCTACGAAATTCCTCTAGCTTTGGCAGTATTAGCAGTTGTGATGATGTCCAATAGCCTGAGTACGATCGACATCGTACATCAACAAGCAGGCTACGGCATCGTTGGCTGGAACGTTTGGCGACAACCTGCTGGTTTCCTGATTTTCTGGATTGCAGCACTAGCAGAATGCGAACGTTTACCCTTTGACCTTCCAGAAGCAGAAGAAGAATTGGTAGCAGGATATCAGACTGAGTACACAGGCATGAAATTTGCCTTGTACTACATCGCTTCCTACGTTAACCTCGTCCTTTCTTGCCTGCTAGTAGCCGTTTTGTACCTCGGTGGCTGGGAGTGCCCGATTCCCGTCGGAGTGCTGACAAATGCCCTAGGATTGAGCGAGACGACTCCTTGGTTGCAGGTAATTACGGGCACGCTGGGCATTACAATGACCTTGCTAAAAGCCTACTTTTTCCTATTTTTGGCAGTTCTGCTCCGCTGGACTCTGCCGCGAGTTCGGATCGACCAATTGCTCAATTTGGGATGGAAGTTTTTGCTTCCCGTTGCTCTAGTTAATTTACTATTGACAGCAGCTTTGAAACTTGCCTTTCCCTTTGCTTTTGGCGGTTAATTCCTAATAGGTAAAGAGCTAATAGCTAAGGTAAATTAGCTGTTAACTATCATTACCTATTATAAATTAGCAATTACCAAAAACTCAAGTACAGAGAGAGAACACGATGCTAAAATTCCTCAATCAAGTAGGCGAATACGCCAAAGAGACTGTTCAAGCTGCTAAGTATATCGGCCAAGGGCTAGCTGTGACCTTCGATCACATGAGACGCCGGCCGGTTACGGTGCAGTATCCTTACGAAAAACTAATTCCTTCCGAACGTTTTCGGGGCAGAATTCACTTTGAATTTGACAAGTGCATTTCCTGCGAAGTCTGCGTTCGGGTATGTCCGATCAACTTACCCGTAGTGGATTGGGAATTTAACAAAGAAACTAAGAAGAAACAACTCAAGCACTACAGTATCGATTTTGGGGTGTGTATCTTCTGCGGCAATTGTGTGGAATATTGTCCGACTAATTGTTTGTCAATGACAGAAGAGTACGAGTTAGCAGCCTACGAACGTCATGAATTGAATTATGACAACGTGGCCTTGGGACGTCTACCCTACAAGGTTACAGATGACCCGATGGTGACACCGTTGCGGGAATTCGCTTATTTGCCGAAAGGTGCGATGGACCCCCATGACGTCTCTAGTGGCGATCGGCGTGCAGGTCTTCGCCCAGAGGAAATTATCGAAAAGTAGGTAATGGGGAATGGGGCATAGGGAATGGGGAATGGCGAATGGGGAATGGGGAATGGCGAATGGGGAATGGCGAATCGCTGACAATTAATGACTCGCGGGGAACCAAAAATTACCAATTACCAATTACCAATTACCAATTACCAATGCCCAATGCCCAATGCCCAATGCCCAATGCCCAATTAACAGAGGATTAAAGATTGTGAATTTAGCCGAAGGGGTTCAAATTGTTTCATTTGGCATACTGTCCGTAATGATGATTGGAGGAGCATTAGGAGTAGTGCTGTTCTCAAACATCGTTTACTCAGCTTTTCTGCTGTGCGGCGTATTTACCAGCATTGCTGGTTTGTACCTGTTGCTAAATGCCGACTTTGTAGCAGCAGCGCAAGTGTTGATTTATGTTGGCGCTGTTAACGTCTTGATTTTGTTTGCCATTATGTTGGTGAACAAGCGAGAAGAGTTCCGCACTATTCCTAATGCTTGGGTGCGTCAAGTAGCAACAGCAGTAGTTTGTGTAGGTTTGTTTGCACTGTTGAGCACAATGGTGTTGTCTACTCCTTGGGCGATTGTCGCCACGACGGGCGCACCAGCCGAAAGTTCGATCGTCACGATCGCCAAACACTTCTTTACAGACTATTTGCTACCGTTCGAGTTAGCATCAGTGTTTTTGTTAATGGCAATGGTAGGAGCAATTGTGTTAGCCCGTCGCGATTTCTTCGCCGATGAATTGCTCTCCAATAAACCATCTGAAACACCTGCTTTTAGTTTACCAGAAAGACCACGCGAATTAGTTTCTGCCGGAGATGTTGCTTCGCCAGAAACTAAGTAATAGTAGGGTGCGCCCAGCGCACCTATCTGTTTGTTTTGTAGTAACTTTAGATTGAGACAAAATCGCAAAATTTATGCAACTGCAACTCCAGTATTTCCTGTTATTAGCCGCCGCACTGTTCTGTATTGGTATTTACGGTTTGATTACGAGCAGAAATGCAGTGAGGGTGTTGATGTCGATCGAGTTAATGCTGAATGCCGTCAATCTAAATTTGATGGGTTTCTCCAATTATCTCGACCCCGTACAGATTAAAGGCCAAGTATTTACCGTATTTGTAGTGACGGTAGCGGCGGCTGAGGCTGCGGTAGGTTTAGCAATTGTGTTAGCGATTTATCGCAACCGTAATACAGTAGACATGGAAGCATTTAATTTGCTGAAGTGGTAATTAGTCAGTTGTTCGTTGGCAGTTGATTGTTGGCTACTGATAACTGACCCTTTGACCCAACGATCGTTCGACCCTTCGACTTCGCTCAGGGTACCATCGCGGTTCCTGAGCGGAGTCGAAGGACAGATCACCGCAACGGACTACTGCCAACTGACAAATATAGCAACCGCCAAGGTGGTTAAGGCATTGATAACCGTTGAATCCTTTGACCCTTCGACTCCGCTCAGGGAACGATGCTCAAAGCGCCTTGGCGACTGCTATAACTAATGACTTCGAGTAATTTCTAGAGTAATTCGGCCACCAAAATCAGGGATAGGGGCAGCAGGTTTTGAGAGTTGTAATTTGACTTTATCGACTAAAGGTAGTTGTAAAAGCGCTTGGGCGATGGTATCTGCTAGACGTTCGATCAACAAAAACTTAGATTCTTTGACTAGGTTTTGGATCAGAGTAATCGCACTGCGGTAATCGAGAGTATGTTCAATATCATCACTTTTTCCAGCTTGCGATAAATCCAGCCAGAGAGTAACATCCACTTCAAACCACTGGCCCAAAACCTGCTCTTCCGGGAGATAGCCAGTGTATCCGTAACAGCGAATGCCTGTAAGTTGAATAGAATCCATTGTGCAATAAACTAAAAGTGCGTTGCCTATACAAATTTGTATTAAAGCAGATAAAGTTATCTTTCTCTTCCCTCTCTTTCTTAGCCCCCTGTGCCTCTTCCCTCTGCGCCCTCTGCGCCCTCTGTGGTTAAATAAATCTTATTCTATCTTAAATTTCAAAAAAGTTATCTTTCTCTTCCCTCTCTTTCTTTGCCGCCTCTTCCTGTTCCCTCTGCGTCCTCTGCGCTCTCTGTGGTTAAATAACTCTTATTTTATCTTAAATATCAAAAAGTTCCTCCTTTCTCCAACTTGTCCAGAAAATCCTCAGCAACTTCACACCATTTCTGCCTGATTTCTGCATCTTCTGGCTTATCTGTCAAGCTACGACCTTTTAATTCTGGATATTTATTGTAATACAATTCATCAACTTTTTGATAAAATATATCTTTATCAATGTTGAGATTTTTACGTCGTTGGCCAATTTTTTCTTGACGAATTATTTCTGCTGGCTCTAAGGATGTATCGGGTGGTTGGTGGCGGGAAGAAAATTTCGGTAAATCAGGCAACTTAGGAAAGGTGAAACCAGACTTAACTACACTAAAAGCTAGCATTCCTGGTAATAAAACCACACTTAAACTCGCTAAGGTTTTCCAAGGAATTAATTTGAAAATGTTGATATTAACAACTTGAGGATTTGGCCCAACAGGAGTATGATTGCTGGTAGGGGTTTGAGTGCTGTTTTTGAAAGGGTGGCCGACAAAGTTCATTGTCACCATTTGGGAGATGATGCTGCTAATTTGAGATAATTTTGGATCTTTGAGTGCTTCGCGGACTTCTTTTGCAGACTGATAGCGATCGCCCGATCGATCTGCTAACATCCGATCCAATACCATCCCTAAGTTTTGACTGACACTGACGTGCGATCGCCAATCCCAAGTTTTTTGATTAACATCGTACAATTTCTGAGGCTTTTTCCCTGTCAGCAAGACTAAAGCGGTGACAGCCAAAGCATACAAATCGCTAGCCGGAGACACTTTACCCTGTCGCATTTGTTCCGTGGGCGAATAACCGTGTTTGCCGATCGCAGTATCCGATTGTCCTTTAAACTGGAATACAGCAGTAGCTGCGATTTGTTTGACAGAACCGAAATCAATTAAAAATGGTAATTTGTCAACATCATGTTGAATAATATTGTCCGGGGAAATATCGCGGTGAATTAAATTTTTCGAGTGGATGTATTCTAGAATTGGCAAAATCTGAAATAGCATTTGAGTAACTTCAGCTTCGTTAAAATTTTTACCTTGTTGCTGACGCGATATCAGTATTGCTTCGTAGGTTTGACCAGGGATATAATCTTGGACTAAAAATAAACATTGATTCCCGGCGATATCGGTTCGCAGAAGTTCTCGAAAGCGCGGAATTTGGGGGTGTTGGAGGTTGTAAAGGATACTCGATTCGCGATCGAACAATTCCGCGGCTTTGGGGCTGTGAATCACCGGAGAAAACTCTTTGAGTACGCAAGGTTCGTGGTAGCGGTTGATATCTTCGGCGAGGTAAGTGCGGCCGAAGCCACCGCGGCCTAATTCGCGGATAATGCGGTAGCGTTTTTCGAGAGTTGAACCTGGGGTGAGGATGGAGGAGTTAGACATAGACAACTGAAATTTGTTCGAGTTGGGGAGCTCAGTATAGCTTAATTGTAGCCAAATGTGTGGACAAGGGGGAGAAGCAAGGGCGATCGCTTTTTTTGATTAAGGAAAAGAAACACTTTGCTTAAGATTTATAGCAGTAGCCAAAGCGCCTTAACAGCTTTGGCGGTTGCTATAGGTAATTCCGAGTCGTGAGTTTTGCGAAGGAACCAAAGCATCTCACACCCTCACCAAACCATTAAAATGCGTAAGTCCTGTTGGTTAATCAATTCTAAGGTAACGTCAGAATTTCCACCCCAGAATCAGTCACCGCCAAAGTGTGTTCAAATTGAGCCGAAAGCTTTCCATCTTGAGTCACAGCAGTCCAACCATCGGCGAGAATTTCAACTTCCCAAGTACCCTCATTAATCATAGGTTCAATGGTAAAAACCATCCCTTGTCTCAACTTTTTTCCAGTCCCCCGTTTCCCATAGTGCAGAATTTCCGGTTCCGTATGAAACACTCGATGGACACCGTGCCCGGCAAAATTTCGGACTACCGAAAAGCCCTGTGATTCTGCATACTCTTGAATTGCTGCGCCGATGTCGCCAGTACGAGCACCGGGTTTCACTTCCGCAATTCCTCTTCTCAAACATTCCTCGGTTACTTCCACTAACCTTTTTGCAACTGGTGAAGGTTTCCCAACAAAAAAAGTTTTGGAAGTATCGCCATGATAACCATCAACTAAAGGCGTTACATCAATATTAATAATGTCACCTTCTCTCAGAATTTGTTTGGCATTGGGGATGCCATGACATACTACTTGATTCACACTAGCGCACAGAGACTTAGGAAATCCTTTATAACCTAACGGAGCACTTTTTGCGCCATGTGCCAAAGTCCAACGTTCGGCTTCGTCATTAATTGCTAAAGTGCTGACACCGGGCTTAACCATTGGTTCGAGATGTAGTAGAAGCTGTGCTGCTAAGCGGCCTGCTTGGCGCATTTTTTCTATTTCTCTACTAGATAACAACACTAAACGTTCCGTGGCCATAGTTATTTTTTTTTGTGGTTTTTGTAGTTGAGTAAGAGTTAATTTAACTCAAAGGGGACTTTTCCGAAAGCTTCAATCCAGGGTGTTTTCATCAACAATGGTGGACATGGACACCCTCGGATTTGTTTTTGTACTTCGGTTGTGGTCAGAAACCTTAAATATTCTACCGGAGCATCGGGGTAATCTGCACATTTTTTTTGCCAATCATCTTCATCCTGTATTTTGCCCATAATAGGAAAAAGTGCTAATACTTATATTTTATGGTGGTGCTTGTGCAATTATTCAGCAATATTAGAGCAGAGAGAGATGAATAATTTCGATGGTCACAAATCATTAACTATCCTTCCCAGAATGAGGACGGATGAAATTCAACTGATTAATTGCCCAGCGAGCTGTTTCCTGAACTTCGGGATCGGGATCGTCAGTAGCATAATGCAATAAGTAAGTAATTTGATTTACTAATTCATAGATGCGTGTCAAATCACGAATTGCATTTTTACGCACTTCCGGATTTTGATTTTGCAATGAAATTGACCAAGCATTATTCATCGGCTTGAGCGTGCGAACGCCTATTTCTGAGAGAGTTGCTAAGACTAAACTATACTGGTTAGAGTCTGAATTTGCTAGCAGATCTACCAGTGGCTTAATAGCTCTGGAATCTCCGTGTTGGCCCAGTTCCCAGATTGCCTTACGCCGCTGATTTGGATTTAGGTGCTGCAAATCTTCAATCAATAATTCAATAATATCAACTTGAGGTCTCTCACCATCTTCGGAAATGAAAATATCTTTGGTAAGAGGGGCTAAGGAATCGGTAAAATTGCTCTTTTGAGAAACATTCAAATCTGTGTCAGTGTATAAGCCGTTGCTGTTAGTTTCTACATATAAGGCATCGGAATTGATTCGATCGCCTTCACTTCCTGTTTCCTCCGTTTCTCTACTGTCTGGATTGTAGCCTTTCGAGAAATCAGAACCATCGGGCAATACTGGTGTGGTTTTGATTCCCAAATAAATGCCTGCTGGTCTAGTTTCGTTGAGCTTTCTGGGAGAGTCGGGAGTTTTGAATTGAGTATTTCTTGGTTTATGGCGATCGAATCTACCCCGTTTTCGCTGAGAATTATTTGACTCGTCACTACCAACTAATTTGAGCATGATAAATACTGCCGCTGCCGTGATGACAATGGCGGCCACACCCAAGATTAACAACCCTCGCTGGCGAGACAAAATGACGATTAAATTCGAGATTGATTTGGGGACTTTGGAATTAGATTTTTGGGTTTTAGATGGCTGAGATTTGCTTCTATCGGTTCCTGGAGATGGTTTTGGAGTCTTGGAGTCGGGGCGATCGTCCGAGGGGGAGTTCGCCTGAGCAATTTCTGGAGAAGCATCGCGGTAGGACACATTGACGGCGTTTTTACGTCCGTCCCGATCGGGACTGAAGGCTGCCCCCAGACAGGCGATACAGGTAAATAAAAGTAAAGTGAATCGGTAGTACGCCATAAGACTCAACCGGGTTTTTTAGAGGCAATGCCACATGACAGGCTTTAGCTGTAACCTTGAGCTAGCTCGATCCTAGCTGCTATGGGCTCAACTAATTCAAAAATAGCCCCAGATTATGAAAAAATAATGGTTTGAGATTGCCTCAAGGAAGGCACAAGGCTTTCGGCAGCAGACAGAAGGAAATAAAAACGGGGAATGCAAAACTTTTGCTGTTTTTTCGATCGCACTTTAAAAGTCTGTCTTGAGTTGACCAATTGCCTCCTTGCCGGTTAAGTCATTGAATTAATTATCGTAAACAGCTACTGGGACTCTTGTGGGTAAAGCAGCACAATCTCGAAAATTTATTGCGACTGAGCCACTAGGAAAAAGCGGAGAAACGGCAGAAAAAAAGGTTTGGGATGCCGTTTGCGAGGCTTTTGCCGATCGCGATTGCATTGCCTATTGGCGATATCCTATTTTTTCTTCCTGTGGAAATTTTCGCAAAGAACCTGATATTCTAATTGCTGATTTTGAACTGGGTTTAACTATCATTGAGGTCAAAGCGATCGCGATCGACCAAATTGTCGCCATATCTGGTCATAGATGGGATTTCCAACATTTTTATACTACTGGGGGCAACCCCTATCAGCAAGCAGAGCATCAACTATACGCCATGCTTGGTTACTGCGATCGCGAAACAGCTTTGCGGGGCAAAGTCAGCGGGCGGGCGATCGTTGCCTTACCATCAATTTCTCAGCAACAGTGGCATAATAAAGAGTTTAACAAGCTTCCGAGCAATCCGCCGATCCTTTTTCACGACCACCTCCACAGAAATTCAGGACAAACAATAATTGGTGGAATCGAAAAACCAGGAACCGCCCCAAATTTTGTCATTTCCTCACCGGGAAATCCTCAATTATCTATTCCCCATACTCCCCATCTAATAGAATTTATTAAAAATACGGCTTGTGTTTTTAAAGGAAGCCAATTAAACCGGGAACAGTGGCAATTACTGCTAGCTGTAATTGGCGGAACTCCTATTTTTAAACCACGACCAAGACGATTTTTTTTCAATCAGCAGCAACCAGCACCACCAACAAATTTGATTTCTTCCCCTCTGGCAAATTATACAACCCGTGCAGCAGTTTTAGCTAATTTACAGCAGCAGTTTTCCCAACTAGATTTGCAACAAGAACGCATCGGCAAACAGATACCTCCTGGGCCGCAGCGAATTCGGGGAATTGCAGGTTCTGGCAAAACAGTTGTACTCTGCCAAAAAGCAGCTCTGATGCACTTAAAATACCCAGATTGGGATATTGCCTTGGTCTTTTTTTCTCGCAGTTTGTACGAGCAGATTGTCGCCCAGTTAGATAAGTGGCTCCGCCGTTTTAGCAATGGTGAAATTGGCTACGATGCTAATAATAATCAAAAATTGCGTCCGCTCCATGCTTGGGGTGGACAAGACAGACCCGGACTTTACAGTACAATTTGTCGCGCTGCGGGAGTGGGACGTTTGACTGTTGGTGACACAGATTTTCAGGAACCAACTCAAGCTTTAGCCTATGTCTGTCGCCACTTGCTAAAATCTGCTAATATACCCCAAATTTTTGATGCTATTCTAATTGATGAATCTCAAGACTTAATGGTTGCCGCAAATTTTAATATACAAGGAAAACAGCCATTTTTTTGGATGGCTTATCAAGCTCTACGCCTAGTAAATATTCCCCCAACCTACCCCGATCGAGAAGGGGGTGCTAATCAGCTACAAACATTGGATAATTTCTCCCCCCCTTTACAAGGGGGGGTTGGGGGGGGTCAAGATTTGCGCCGTTTAATTTGGGCTTACGATGAAGCACAAAGTTTGGAATGTCTAGAGATTCCCACGGCTAGCAAATTATTTGGTGAAGAGTTAGGGCATTTGGTAAATGGCGAGTACAGCGACGGTATCAAAAAGACTGAGATTATGCAAAAATGTTACCGCGTTCCCGGCCCAATTTTAACTGCTGCTCATGGAATTGGTATGGGTTTGTTGCGACGGGGGGGAATGCTGACTGGTATTACTCGCGTGGAAGATTGGAAGGCGATCGGCTACGAGGTAGTTGTCGATCGAGAATCGGAAATAAATACAGAAATAGTCAAAAATAATCAATATCAATTAGCTCAAAAAATTACTATTTACCGCCCTGCTGATAACTCTCCGAATTTAGTGCCTAAATTGTGGGTAAATCCGGTTTTGGAGTTTGAAGCCTACCGTTCTCGTCAAGAAGAATTAACTGCCATAGCTGAAGATATTTTATACAATCTCAAAGTGGACGGTTTGAGACCCTCCAGGGAAATTTTAGTGATTGTTTTAGGTACGGGCTTTGAAGCAATGGAACTTGAAACTTATACGGCTAATTTTTTAATGAACCAAGGAATTGATATTTACATTCCCAGTACCCCAAGTTGCAATCTCTTGAAAGTAAATAAAGCCAATTCTCAGCCCGATCGCTTTTGGTGCGAAGGCGGAGTCACGGTATCTCGGATTCACCGTGCTAAGGGAAATGAAGCTGATATGGTATATCTGATTGGTTTTGACTCCATTGCTAAAAATGAAAGTAATTTGAGTTTGCGAAACCAATTATTTGTAGCCTTAACTAGGTCAAAAGGTTGGCTGAAATTGAGTGGAACTGGTGCATACCCCATGTATGATGAAATGTGGCGAGTCATGCAAAGTGGCGATAGTTTTACTTTTACTTGGAACCAGCACCATCAGAGAAATATTAGTGTTACAGATGCGGGAGATTTGGTGGCTAGATATGCAGCGGGAGGGAGAAATTTTCAGGGTGTAAATTTATCGGGTTCGGATTTAGTTGGTGTAAATTTGCAGCGAGCTAATTTAGTTGGTTCTAAGTTGATTGGTGCAGATTTGCAAAATGCTAATTTAGATGATGCCCGGTTGATTATTGCTGATTTGAATGGTGCTAATTTGAGCGGTGCTAGTTTGAAAAAAGCCAAGTTAGTGGGGGCTTTTTTAAATAATGTTAAGTTAAATCAAGCTAATTTAAGCCGTGCGGATTTGAGCGAGGCTCAGTTGAAAAATGCAGATTTAAGATGTGCTATTATCACTAAGGCTAATTTGAGTGGTGCAGATTTGCAAGGTGCTAATCTGGAGGGTGTTGACTTGACAGATGTTCGTTTGAGTGGGACAATCATGCCGGATGGAAGCGTTTGGGCGATCGATTAATATTTACATTCCTGGACGCAAAAAACCCGGTTTCTTGGAAAAATCGTCGCTTTATCCGAGAGATATTGACGCAGAAACCGGGTTTTTGACCCCCCGTGCCTCCAGGACTGATTTATTTAGTGATATAGCAGTCCTTGCAGGAGTCGTAAAGTTTTTTACCCCACCCCAACCCTCCCCTTATTAAGGTCCGGGAGTAAGAAATTCACAAATGATTTAGGATTGCTATATGGTGTAATTTTGGTATAAAATTAACCTAAATTTTTAGTGTGAGAGTAGAGGCATTTGTGAGCCAACAAGATATTGTAAATTTAGCCAAAGAAGGCGATGCTAAGGCGATCGCATTTTTGATCTCTCAAGCACTCCAAAGCTTTGGAGTCACAGCTAAAGCCAGCCGCGAAAACAACACCTTGCATTTGTTGCTCGAAGGTGAAAAATTACCCGCCCAAGATGCTTGCATCCGAGTCGCAGTCAAAGGCTTGCAGAGACTGCAACCAAATCACATTTACTTCCTGACAATTTACGGGCGACGAAATGGTGAGGAATTGCCAGCTTGGACTCAGAATGTCGAATTAACAAAACCATTAAATTCCCCACCAGCAGTTACAGGGGCTGCCCGAATTACTGCGGTTTTACAAAAGGTAGAACCACATCAAAATGTCAAAATTGATGCTCCTAAAATTAGCGAAAAAACAGCGCAAAAACCACCTGTACTTACAACAGAAAAACCAAAAAATCCTCAAATCACCGAGCAAACAGCACCAAAACCATCTGTACTTACAACAGAAAAACCAAAGAATCCACCGCAGCAACAAAAGCTTGTCGGCAGCAAAACTAAGCATCAAAAACCTTGGCTTTACATGGCTGGTTTGAGTCTAATTTTAGTGCCGATATCTGGGATTGTTCTAGCTACTCAACTTTACAAATCCCCAAGCACGGCTGCTACTGAGACTGAAATACCCCAGGCGGAGGTACCGGAAGTGCGATCGATAAACTCCCCATCACCAAATCCCCAAGCCATCCCCACTCCAAAAACACCGCCCGTACCAGCCAAAAAAACCGTCACAGCACCCGCAACTGTCAGCATCAAAGCAGTGGGGGATATTATCCCCGGTACGAATTTTCCCTACAACAAGTTACCTCAAAAAAAGGAGATTTTATTTGAGTCGGTTAAACCGCATTTGAAAGGAGCTGATATTTTATTTGGCAATTTTGAAAGCACGATGACCGATCATCCTTACAGCTCGAAAGGAGGCGGCGGAGGTATGCTGTTTGCCTTTCGGACACCTCCGAGTTATGCAAAAATCTTGAAAGATGCTGGTTTTAATATTTTGAATATTGCCAACAATCATTCTTACGATTTTAACGAGCAGGGATTTAAGGATACGATTAAAAACATTGATAGCCAGGGGATGAAAGCAGTTGGTAAAAGAGACCAAATTGTCTATAAAAATGTCAAAGGTGTGAATTTTGCTTTTATCGGTTTTAGCAACTACGGCGAAGTTCACAATTCGTTATTGGAACTAAAGGCTGGGGCGGAAGTTGTCAAAAAAGCTAAGCAAAAGGCTGATATTGTGGTGATATCTGTTCATGCTGGTGCGGAAGGAACGGGGGCTTTGAATGTGCGAAATAAAAATGAATTTTTTGCTGGTGAAAACCGGGGAAATATGGTTTTGTTTTCGCGAACAATGATTGATGCGGGTGCGGATTTGATTTTGGGACACGGGCCCCATGTTGCGAGGGCGATGGAACTTTATAAGGGGAAATTGATTGCTTATTCCCTGGGCAATTTTATGGGCTATCGTACTTTGTCAACTGTGGGAGAATTGGGTAAATCTCTGATTTTGGATGTGAAGATGAATCCGCAGGGTGATTTTGTATCTGGTAAGATTATTCCGATCGCACTTAATGGCCAGGGTATTCCGTCTTTGGATGATGATTTTAGGAGTGTGAAGTTGATTCGGCGTCTGACGAAAAGCGATTTTCCTAATGCTGGTTTGAGTATTGGCGACGGGGGACAAATTGTGAAGCAGAGTAATTAGTTTATGGTGGAATTTGCCCATACATGATTAGGGCTTATACCAATTTTTTGTGAGGCTGCATAGAATTTGATCCCCCCTAACCCCCCTTAGTAAGGGGGGGACAAGAGCGCTTTCAAAGTCCCCCTTTCCGCATCCCCCCTTAGTAAGGGGGGGACAAGAGCGCTTTCAAAGTCCCCCTTTCCGCATCCCCCCTTGGGGGGCTGGGGGGGGGACAAGAGCGCTTTCAAAGTCCCCCTTTCCG
>RDXH01000294.1 GCA_004292745.1 Oscillatoriales cyanobacterium
TCGTAGCGCAAGTAAGTTTCTATTGCATCCTCAATCTTAGAGCGATCGGTGGCACGCAAAGCCCTTAAATCCTCCAGAGCCGTTTCGGTAAACTCAATTTGGTATTGCGAAGTCGTCATAAACTAATTATACTTCAAGCCTGCAAGTAGCTTCATTACTGTACCAGATTTACTCGTTCAAGTCCACCCGCTTAAGCACCTCTAAAGGTATATCTAGCGCTTCTGCAATTTGTTCGTCGCTCAAGCCAAACTGCCGTAATTTATCAATTGTTTCAATATTAGCTCGATAGTTGCCCTGAGAGTCAGGAGTTTCGGGCTGAATTTTATCTGAGGTAGAAGTGGAACTATCAGGACAATTGTTGATGTAGCTAATACCAATGATTTTTTGATTGTTTTTATTACCCAAAGTTGTTATAGTCTGATTTATTTGCCGTTCTAATACAGATTCGAGATTGTTCTTTTTTACTGGTTCGCCAAACACCTCAGATAACATTTGCAAAAGTTCGTGACTGACTTTTTTAACGTGTTTGGCACTATAACCATAACTTTCTGCAACATCAGCATACTTTTGATTTTTCAGTATTCCCGCGATTATTCGGCGCTGCAAGTCATTTAGATGCTTGCCTGTTTTGGTGGAAACAGCTTCATCGACAAATTGCAATATCTGAGGACTGTCCATAGGTGAGTTGGTGAGATGACTGTAGTTACTATAGCCTTTCTCATTAACATGAGGTGCTCTCGCGGGCATAGGGCATAGGGCATAGGGCATAGGGCATAGGGCATAGGGCATCAGTTGCGAGCGGTGTGAACTTTTTGCAACTTTTTTGCTTTGTATGCCAGTTGTCGATCGCAATTTTAGAAAGATCCAACTTTTTCCAACTTTTTTTGATGTTGAGTTTGATTATCTCGCTCTAGCATAGAAAAAAATAAACCTCAACTTGAATTTGCAAAGCTCAAAAGCTTTGTGAGGTAATTTAAACCAAAAAAAACGCGATCTTTTATCATTATGGCAGCATCCAACAAAAGACAAGCGAGAGAACAAGCACGCTCGGCTATCAATAAATGGGCTTTGGGATTTGCAAGTGTGGCTTGGATTCCAGGTGCTCCACTCATTGGCAGTAAAGTTGCACACTCAGTCCTTGATTTTGTTCCTGTCTTCGGATGGGCAGCAAAATCAGTGGTAGCTGCTGGAGTTACAAAAGCTGTTGGTGAAGCACTCATTTCGTACTTTAATGATTGCTCAAATCTTTCCGAATAAAACACTACGGAATATCATACCGTCGCGCGATCGCAACTAAAATGCGATCGCGCCAATTTGTGTCAAACTCCCCTGAAAGTTGCAATTACTGCGTTGACCTGCTACCTTTAACACAGACGCATCGCAGGAAAACCACCGATGACACTAACAGAATTACTCCCTACCATCAGACAACTATCTGCGATCGAGAAACGAGAGTTAATCCGCATTCTCATGGAAGAAGAGGATATGAGTGATGAAGAGGTGTGGAGCGATAAATTGGAAGCTACAACAGACGCTCAGTGGGATAGTCTAGCTGAAATAGTACGCCAGGAAATCGCTGCTGGTGATATTACCCCTTTAGCTGACATTTTTCCATCAGAGTCATGAAATCAAGTGTTACTAACGCATTTCGCAAGAAACTTGACCAACTTCCTGCATCGGTTCAAGAGCAAGCTGCCAAAGCATACGCCCTTTGGAGTTCAGATCCTTACCACAACAGCCTTCAGTTTAAACGAGTTAGTCAGCGTCAACCTATTTATTCAGTTCGCGTTGGACTAAATTATCGAGCTCTTGGCTTACTAGAAAACGATCGCATCTATTGGTTTTGGATTGGCGCACATACAGAGTATGACGAGTTGCTTCAACGGTTGTAGGTTCGCGATCCACATCCGGCAATTAATACGCTCTTCGTCTGCAAATATCCTAGGCATCAAGACTGTTTCTCCTGCCAAATCGCCTCTCTTTCCGCTTCTAAACCAGACAATAAATTATTTAAACCCACATTTTCATTTTCCATAATTTTTGCAATCCGATCGATTAATTGGGGAACTTCCATCGGCTCATCAAAATCCTCGGCAATTACCAACGGCATCCCGCGCAGAGGATAATGCTTTTGCGCTGTCAATCCAGCACTCGAAATCTCAGCTAAATCGATCGACAGAGAAGGCTCAGACTGCGACAACCGTGTCTGACGCAAAAAACTCAATAGCACCTGAAGTATATCATCTGATGCTTGCTCAATCTCATGGATTAGTTCTTCCCGGACTGTCACGATCGCACATTCTCCTTACTAGACCTCATTAACCATTATATCCCAGAGGAACTTTATGCCATCCCACCACCTACGATACTTTTGGTGCTGGTACAGCTTTTGATGCAGGCAATGAATCTGGCTAACCACATAGATAGAGGAGACGGCAGTGCCGTGTCCCTACGGTGATTAATTGTAGGGACACGGCACTGCCGTGTCCTGGCTGTGAATAATATTAATTCCGATACTAAAATGCGATCGCGCCAATCTTTGTCAAACTCCCCTAGAAGTTGCAATGACTGCGTTCACCTGCTACCGTTAACATAGACGCATCTCCAGAAAACAACCGATCGCACTAACAGAACTACTCCCTACCATTAGACAACTGTCTGCGATCGAGAAACGAGAGTTAATCCGCATTCTCATGGCGGAAGAAGATATCAGTGACGATATTTTTCCTTTGGAACCTTACAAGATTTACTACCAACCAACCCCCTACGATACTTTTGGTGCTGGTGCAGCTTTGATGCGGGCAATGAATTTGGCTAACAGCAACGAAAACTGATTATTATGCGATTTCAATTATAATTATCCAATGCTCGGCAAGTTATAATTAGTAGTATTTCTTAGATGAGACGGCGACTATGACTGAATTGCTCGATCGCGCGATCGCCCAATTGAAAACTTTATCTGCTGACGAACAAAATGCGATCGCTGCTCGTCTCCTCACCGAATTAGAAGATGAGCGAGCATGGAAAGCTCAATTTGAAGCTACAACAGATGCTCAGTGGGATAGTTTAGCTGAGCTGGTACGTCAAGAAATAGCTTAAACTTTAGCTGTTACTGTACAGGATTTAAAATATGACCTTCATCAACCCTAAAACCGACTACGCCTTCAAAAAAATCTTCGGTTCTTCAGATAACAAAGGCATACTCATCAGCTTTCTCAACGCCATGATTTACGATGGCAATCCTACCATAGAAGAC
>RDXH01000295.1 GCA_004292745.1 Oscillatoriales cyanobacterium
CAATTCCCAATTCCCAATTCCCAATTCCCAATTCCCAATTCCCCATTCCCAATTCCCAATTCCCAATTCCCAATTCCCAATTCCCAATTCCCAATTCCCAATTCCCAATTCCCAATTCCCCATTCCCCATTCCCAATTCCCAATTCCCAATTCCCAATTCCCAATTCCCGATTCCCGATTCCCAATTCCCAATTCCCCACTCCCAACTAACTATTTATTTGATTTGCCTTCGCATTTCGTCGCAGCATTTCCGGTTTAATTCGCCGCAATGCCGAAGCTGTAAATCTCCGGTTCCATTCTTCATCAGAAATTTCTGCTAATTCCGTCAGTGTCGGCGCTATATTTTCAGGATAAGGCTCAAATTCTGGCATATCTGTTGGTTTTGCAAAACGCTGATTCCAAGGACAAACATCTTGACAAATGTCACAACCTGCTACCCAACCTTGTAAATTAGAGGCTATTTGGTCTGGCAATTTTTCGGATCGATTCTCGATCGTATGATAGGCTATACATCGATCGGCATTAACGACAAAAGGCTCAGTAATTGCCTCCGTAGGACAGGCATCAATGCAGCGAGTGCAAGTACCGCAATGTTGAGTATGACCCGCATCTGGTACTAACTCCAAATTGGTCAAAACTTCGCCCAAAAACACCCAAGAACCGTATTCCCGCGAAATTACATTACCATTTTTGGCAATCCAGCCAATCCCAGCCCGTTGCGCCCACACCTTATCCTGAATTGGCCCGGTATCAGCATAATACCGCGCTTCGATGCCTTCACCTTGCGATCGCACCCAATCAGCCAACACCTTCAGTTTTTTGTGCAGGATTTTATGATAATCCCGTCCCCAACCGTAGCGAGAAATTTTCGCATATTCGGGGCTTTCGGGACGTTGATGAGGCGTGTAGTAGTTCATGGCGACACATATTAAGGACTTTACTTCTGGCATCAGGGTGCGAATATCCTGTCGTTTCGGGTTTGCCATCCATCCCATATCACCTTGATAGCCTCGATCCAACCATGCCTGCAATCTTTGAGACTCCTCATCATTCCCCTCGTTTACCAAGGCTATCCCCACCTGATTAAATCCCAAATCTAAGCATTTTTGCTTAATTAGATTGCTATTTATTAATGCATTCATAAGAAAAAGTAAGATATCACAATTTGTGCAATTAGTCTAGTAATATCAACCAGTTTAGGCTCAACAATTATAATAGTTTCATAATCTTGATATTCAAAAATTTGATTTGTAATTGGTCAAAAACGTTACATAATTCTAAGGAAGGGGATCAAGGTTCGCTTGGGACCCCTCCTCACTAAAATCGCGAATCTCAAAAAATACCTATGGCAGTTAGTATTCAATCGGCTCAATCTATTTTTTCCAACACCGAGATTGCGAGCGTTGTTCCGACTACCACGGAAGCGTTCTACAAGCTCAGCGTTGAAGACCAACTGGCACTATTGTGGTATGCCTATACCGAAATGGGTACTACCATCACCGCAGCAGCTCCCGGAGTAGCAAGTATGGCGCTTGTTGAAGGCATTCTGACTGAAATTAAGCAAATGTCGCCGGCGGCTCAAAGCAAAACCATGTTTGACCTCGCTAGCAATGCTGACACCACCATCGGCCGCATCTACACATCCTTGCGCGTCAACACCAAACTCGGTTTCTGGTACGAATTGGGACAATTGATGAAACAAGGCCTTGTCGCTCCGATTCCCGCTGGCTATCAAATGTCTCCCGAAGCCACCAAAGTCCTTGAAACCCTCAAACAACTCGATCCCGGTCAGCAAATTACCGTACTGCGTAATACCGTAGTTCACATGGGCTATGACCCAGATTTCAGCCAAGAGTACGGCAAACGCTCAGCTCCTAAAAGCACTCCTACGGCAGTTGAAGGGCGGGTGAAAACTCAGATTGAAGGTATTAGCGAGCAGACGGTGCTGAGCTACATTGATAACATGAATGCCTTCGACTTTACCCCTGCTGTTGGTTTATTTGCCGAAGAAGGTGCTCTGCAACCACCTTTCCAAAAGCCGATTGTGGGTCGCGAAGCTATCCTCAACTATATGCGGGAAGAGTGCATCGGACTCAAAATGATGCCAGAGCGAGGTGTATCGGAACCCGCAGAAGATGGCTACCGCCAAGTGAAAGTGACTGGTAAAGTCGAAACTCCCTGGTTTGGCTCGAATGTCGGTATGAACATTGCGTGGCGTTTCTTGCTCGATCCTCAAGGTCAAATTTTCTTTGTGGCGATCGATTTGTTGGCATCTCCGAAAGAATTGCTGAACTTGATGCGTAAGTAGAATATTTCAGTTTTGTTAGTCAAAACTGAAACGCCACAAACAGAATGAGTATATTAGATGAATTAATCTAAAATTCTGATTTTTATGATGGCAACCACTCCATTTATGTTAACTGAAGCTATTGACCAAACAGTGGACAAGACTTGACAGCTAGTTCATAAACTGGACAAATAGCCAGCCTAAGTATCTTGAATACTACGTTTTGAGGGTGATGACACCTACGGGTGCTTTCCAGCTTGTAGCTCTGTCGTTAGAGATTAAACAGATGTATTTGGTTAAGTCAGTGTCTCTAACCCAACAAGCCATCAAAACATTGGCGAGGAAAACATAACCTGAGCAATCAGAGGACTTTCATGTCTAACTTTGT
>RDXH01000120.1 GCA_004292745.1 Oscillatoriales cyanobacterium
TTTGAGATTGTGAACAGATGGAATCCTCACCTCACACGCCTTTCATCCCACACTAACCGAGGCGGTATAGTGTGGGGATTCCCGTCTGTCTAGCTAAAAAAGCCGCACACTCCACATGAGAAGTCTGAGGAAAGAAATCAGCAGGCTGCACCCGCACCAATTTATAATCCCCATTTTCACACAAAATTTTCAAGTCGCGAGCCAAAGTAGCCGGCTTGCAGCTAATATAAACAATCCGACTCGGTTTAATTTGCTTAATAGTTTCTAAAACCGAGCGATCGCACCCCTTACGCGGCGGATCTAACAACACAATATCCGGCACAACATCCAACTGTGGCAGTAACTTTTCCACAGTTCCAACCTTAAATGTCACATTTTTCAAGCCATTTAATTCAGCATTTAAATCCGCTTGGGCGATCGCCTCAGCTTGCACTTCCAAACCTACAGCTTTTTGCACTTGTTTCGCCAGCGGCAAGGTAAAAGTACCAATCCCGCAATAAGCATCAACCAAAACCTCATTTCCCTGCAAATTCAATTCCGCTACAATCGCCTGCAACAAACCCTCAGCCGCCTCTGTATTCACCTGAAAAAAAGTATCCGCCCTTAACTGAAACTCCAAACCAGCAAACTCTTCTCGCAGATAAGCACGACCGGCAATACAGCGAGTTTCCGCACCAAAAATCACATTAGTTTTAGCAGAATTGATATTCAAACAAACACCAGTAAGTTCAGGATAGCGCTTCAACCAATCAGAGGCTTGGGCTTCCAATCCGGGCAAATCTCCTGTCCGAACGATTAAAGTTAGTAGCATCTCGCCGGTGCGTCGTCCAATTCGCAAAGATAAGTGACGCAATTCTCCTGTATGCTGCTTTTCATCATACACAGGCCAATCTCGCCAGTGTATGTCTTCTTTCACGTCTTTTAATAAAGGATTTAGCCTGGGGTCTTGGACTGGACACTGATTCAAATTAACTAATTTGTGAGTGCTTTTTTGATAGTAACCCGCTTGAACTTGACCTGTGACAGATATGCCTAAAGGATAGGTTGCTTTGTTGCGGTATCCCAAAAATTGAGGAAAATTATCTATTTTTCCGGCTAAAATTTCATCTACTCGCAAATCGCTAAAGCCGCCAATGCGTTCTAAAGCTTGAATGACTTGATTTTGTTTAGCTGTAAGCTGATAATCATAATCTACGTGCTGCCACTGACAGCCACCGCACTTGTCGGCGACAATACAGTTGGGTCGGATGCGGTGTTCCGATGCTTCCAGAAGCGTGTCCAGCTTACCTGTAGCATAGGTGGATTTGACTTGCATGAGGCGGACAAGAACTCGATCGCCCGGAACAGTGTCAGCCACAAACACCACAAGCTGACCAAAACGGCCAACTCCGTCGCCGGTATCGGCCAAGTCAGTAATCTCTATTTCAATCAGTTGACCTTGCTGGCAAGGGTTTACCGATTTCGATTTGGGTATGGGGAATTTAGATTGGTTCATTAATATTGTTCTGAATGCTTTAAGGTTGAAGCATTTTAAATCTATTATCCCATCAAAATAGGACTTAGGCAAAAAAAAAATTTTGAGTAATAGGTAATAGGTAATTGGCAATTGGTAATTGGTAATTGATAATAAATATCTCCCATAATTAAAGCGCAACCTTTCAGTCAGGTTGCGCTTTTTTTTAAGAAACTAATAGTCCCCTCAAATTAGTGAGCAGAACCGTTACCATGATACTTGTCGCTGTCGTAGAAGCCGTTTTTTGTGCCGAAGAATAAACAGCACACGGTGAAAACGGCTGTCAAGACTGCTAAAACTAACTTAACGTCCATAATTTACCTTCTTTGGTTCAGTGAGTGGAAATACTCAAATTGTAGAGTCTTTTTGGCTAGCGCGGCCATCTACTAGGGTAGCGCCAGATTTACTTGGCTGTAGTCTGGTGCGAAAGTTTCCTGACGGGGAGACGATTCGGGCCATGATTGTGGAAACCGAAGCCTATGGGCCATTCGATCCCGCTTGTCACGCTTACGCGCGCCGAACTCCTCGCAACGAGGCGATGTTCGGCCCTGCGGGGAGGATTTATGTTTACCTAATTTATGGGATGTATCATTGCTTGAATGTCGTAACGGATGCAGACGGAGTTGCTAGCGCTGTGTTAATTAGAGCTTTACAGCTAGATGCAGTTCCCCAAAGATTCTCCCATCTCCCCGAAAAGGCGCGATCGCGCCTCGCCTCTGGGCCTGGCAAACTGTGTAAGGTACTTGAGATCGATCGAACTTTGAATGGTTTAGCTTTGGGTACGGGGGAAGGGCTGCGGCTAGAACACCGGAGTGAGGAATTTCAGCAGGCGATCGAGTCAGGTACGATTAATATCGTGCAAACTTCCCGCATCGGGATTTCTCAAGGAATTGATTTACCTTGGCGTTGGTATATAGGGAACTATCCGGCTGTGTCTAAATTCTAGTAATCTCAAAATGTCAGTGTAAATTTTGTCACTTATCTGAATCAAATTATGGCTTACTCTTCTGAAAATCCGATCGTACAACTCAAGAAATGCCTAACCCTAGCCCAGGATGTTAGCAGTCACGCCGAAGCGAACCGAGCCTTCGAGCAATTATGTGGGATTATCGATGCTGAAAACCCAATGGCGGCGCAACTTTTGGAGATGTTATGGCAAGAGGCGATTATAGCTAGGCGATCGGCTTTATTTTGGCAACAAATGAGCGATGTTGAGAAAGATATGGCGAATAAAATGATGGAAAATATGACGCAGATGCGGCAAAACTATTTGCGGTTGATGCAAGAAATGTAAGATTTGGTAATGGGGAATGGGGCATCGGGCATGGGGAAATCGAGACTCAACTCTGACGGAGTGACAATCCCGTTCAGCTTGAGCATCTTTTCCCCTGTTTTTTCGAGCTGAGTGAGGAATCAACGGGTAAAAATAGGTTGTATTCGATGTGCGATCGGACTTCTACGGAGACATTGCTAATAGCTAGACATTCCCAAAGTAGTTTATTAGCTTCATAATACTGCTTGAGTAGTTTTATTTGCTCGTTGTTAAACTGCCAATCATGACCAATATTACGATACTTTATCATCATATTTCTTAATTGCTTAATCCAAATGAAGCGGTGAGATTTCCATCTTTGCTGGCGGCGCTCAAAATCAGCTTCTGGCTCAAGAATACAGTCTTTAAGTTCTTGCAATTTACACTGTAACTCTGGGTTTATGGTACTAGAAATTAGATGGTTGAGGTGATTAACTAAGTCAAGGTCTAAAGGTATATTGAAGAAGGAGTAAGCACCAGAAGAAGCAGAGTTATAGAAGTTCTCAAAGCGTAAAGCGTCGTAGAAGTTTAAGTCAAGGTTGTCATTAATATGGGGGTCAAGATTGTCGTTAATAGCGGGGTCGATAGCGTAAGCTAGTGTATTCTCATCTGTATAAACGGAATTAGGACCGTCGAGTTCTAAAGCCAGGTCAAAGTAAAGAGATCGAATACTTGCTAGTTTATACCGAAGACTTTCAACTTCTTTAACCTGAGTAGATTTGTCATCTAACCATTGAAGAAAATCCTGAAATATCTGATTTTCTAGTAACCTATCAATCGATTCTTTGATCGACCATAACAGATCGTCGGCGTCGGCAGGCATCAACATCTCAGCCACTAGCAAAAATACTTCTCGCCAGCGTGGTTCAGTAATATGAATGATAAGTTGGCTTAAAAGCTGTTTAGAATTTACGAATTCCTCGGCAGTCAAATACTCTTGAAAAGTTTGATGGGAAAAAGCATATTGTCTCCATCCCTTTTTTATAATAAGACCAGATAAAACTTCAGTAGTGTGTAAAATTTGAGGATAATCCCCAATAATGGGCGAAATTTCCACTTCTTCAAAATAAGACTTGCCAGTCTCAAAAGTTTTAGCTGCTATACGTCTTAAGACTTTTTTGAATTCAACTACATCTATGTGTAAACGCTTATTAAATTGATTCCATTTTTCTAGTAATAAATCTATTGCTTCTCTGTAAATGTCAACTCTTTTAGACGGCAAATCTCCTCTTTCTTGGAAGATCAGACAAATTAAATGCAGTAACAGAGGCGTATCGGCTAGTTCTCGGATTCGCTGATTTTCTGGCAGATCCAGCTTTTTAATTAAGTCATTTGCTTTGACCGGTCGTTGTTGTGGAATCACTACAACTTCATCAAACCATTTTTCAATAAAATACTCTCTCTGAGTTCTATCAAAATCGGCAATTTTACAAAAAATAAACTTAGCAAAACTTTTAGATTTGTATGCTGTAAACTCCTTTCTGCAACTAACTATAAAGCGATTGTTACTATCTATTAATCCATATATTTGGGGATTAACAATACTAATTTTTTCAGCTATAACTTCATCTAAACCATCAAGCAAAAACAAGAGTCTGCCGTGACTTAGTAAACTTTTAAGTTCTTGTTCTGAAACATTATTACAGCAGTATTTGTTTTGAATATATCCTAATATATCAATTTCCTCAGTATGCTTGGCATTTTCAACCAAAGTTTTCAGACTGATAAAAACGGGTACTAACTTGGGTTGAAACTCGATTTCATCACAATTAAGTGCAATGTACTGTAGTAATGTAGTTTTACCTGCTCCCGGTTTACCTAATACTATCAGCTTTGGATACTTCAGCACTATCTCATTTGATAATTGCCGTTCCTGACTAAACTCACTCGAACCCAAACCTTGAGATTCATTGAGTCTAGTCTGAACATACATCTTGGTGAGATTTGTCTGCATAGGTATATCACCCAAGTTAAATGTGCATAAGTTTGTACACTCGTCTTGGATGGTTTTGTCGAAATGCGATCGCACCTTCTGCACCAGCGCCTCTATATCCTCTGAAGGATAGGATGCGAGCGCCTTCTCACCATCAACTGCATCAAATAGTTGTATTTTGTATCCAGTTTGTTCCAACCATTTAGGAATATCCCGCCAATTTTTTAGCGTATAGAGTGGTTGTTTCGTCAGTTGTTCAACATACCGATATATAGTCTGGCTAAGAGCAGTTCGCAAACCACCATAACTTTTCTGAATCTTCTCAGCCATAATAGCTGGAGCATAGTCACAGAGTAATCCGCGTAGATGGAGTTTCTCAACATCTCTAAGTCCTAGCTTCATGTGAGGCGCAAAGTCTTGCTTGGCAACGGCTAAGTCTTTGTATAACTTTTGCAGATCCCAATTAGTTCCGGCTTCGGCAAATAAGTCTTCGGATGAATCTGGAGTGCGTACCATCATTACCACACGATCGAGTCCCTAACAGATAATCCTAACAAATTTCCTAACCTTTGTTTGGAACCGACCAGCTATAGGAGTGCAAAGCTATAGATGTAGTGATTCAAAAGTCTAAAAAATATGACCAAACAGTCATCCAACCATCAACAACTATCTCTTTGCATAGACAAGCCTATCTCTACCTTGATCAAAGACCTTAAAGTGTCTCGTCATCCACTCGTTATGGATGCTACCAACAAACTGGAAGAAGCCCTACGCCTCTTGCAATATATTCAAGATGCTGGAGTAGTCAAATCGACGACAACAAAAACAGCTATTTACGAACTCCTAACTAAGGTTTAACGAAACTCACGTCATCGAGTGGGGTGTGCATCTTGCTAGCCTCACTCTACACACGACTTATGCAGGCACACTACATATAGTGTTCCTGCATAAATATGAACGCTAATAATTGATCGAAGCTATTTGCCCGATCGCAATTACCAACTTTTCCTACTTCATTAAAGCAGCACCACGGTTGTAAAGTTCCCGCGCATAATCAGTCCAAGTTCCCTGTCCCCAATAGCGGAAACAGCTTGTTTGCACCAACAAATTGTAAAGCAAAGCTTGCTGGTATTCAAACTGCTTGGTAACGGTGACATCTTGCTGCACCAGCGAGTCGTACTTTTTGTGAAATGCAGCACTGAGTTGATTCATTGGTTCCAAGACATTTTCGTAGCCTTTCACCCAACTCAAATCGTTAGTCCAAGAAGCACCATCCATGTGAAAATTATGGTCTGTTTGCTTGAGTTGTGCGATCGCACTTTCCACCTTTTCCGGTGTCGTACTATCAGCATCGACTAATTGCCAGATTTTGTGCTGGTTAATCCCCTGACAAATCGGATAATCATCAGGATTAACCCCCGCCGCCTCAATTATCTCCAAATATTCAGTACCGTTTAAACCGACAACACCAGATTTTCCGCCACCTTGTTCCCGGTTTTCGTGCCAAGCTTTCATAAAAGCACTGGGGAATTCATTCATCATCACGCCACCATTTTCGCCATCAGCAATCTGAGTGACTAAAGAAGGAATTGTAATATTACCAATTTGCTGTTTTTTGCGTCCTTTTGCTTCGTAATAAGGCTGCATTTGACCGACCAATTTTGTATCAGAACCTTGAGTTTTAATCAAAGCTGTAATACTGATGGTTTCGCCGCGAGAATTGCGCGCCATCAAACGATTAGGAATGTATTTTTGGTCTTGGGACAATCCCGAACCATCAATGTTTTCGACAGAATGTTCCTGCACCATCAGCCAGCGGTAGCCGCATTCTTTCAAAGCTTTGATGTATTCATAAAGCGTGTCAGGATGATTTGGAAAGTGCATTTCTGGAGGCGAAAAACCTTTGACGCGCTTGAGGGCATCTATGCCAAAAATAGATGCAAAATGATGTTGCCATGCTTGAATTTGGAGTTTGATGTCGGGAATTGGAGTTGAAGGAATGACGGCATGACTCCACATTGTCCCCAGCCATTCTACGTGAGGTTGATATTGAGGTTCGCAGGTAATTCGCTTGAGATTTTCAAAAATATCGTCGCGTCCCATTTGGCGCAATCCCCACAACAAATTGCCGGAATAGTCCAGCATAATTCGCGGATTGCAACCTTCAGCAATCAGTTGGGGAATGAATTCTCCCATGCGGGAATAGCACCAAGCAAAGACTCCGGCGTTGTGATTGTCTCCTTGGTTGGGATGTTCAAACATCTGCTGGAGATTGCAGATTAGTTCGCCGTTTGCACCGGCTGGAATTGTGGGTTGGTGCATATGGAGGGCGCAGGCGAATCCGGCTTGAATGTTTTCGAGGCGGAGGTTTGTGGTAGGTAGAAAGACTGGTTCGTTGCTATTGACTGCGGCGCTAATTTCTGCTTCGGAGCCGCAAATATTCGGTAATCCTGAGTTGATTTCGTTTAAAATGGATGGGTTGGGAGATTGTGCGATCGCAGGCATAAAACTTTCCTCAATAATTGTGGAGCGGTAGTGTCTGCTATTGCTAATACCAATTTAATGTGAAGTTGCATATATCTCGATCCCCCTCGCATCCCCACCCCCCCCTAGCCCCCCCACCCCCCCCTAGCCCCCCCACCCCCCCCTGCCCCCCCCAAGGGGGGATGGGGGAAGGGGGACGAAAGAGAAGAATCTTGTCCCCCCCTCCCACCAGGGGGGCTAGGGGGGATCTGATTCTATGCAGCCTCATAAAAAAATGGTATAAAATAGCTGTAAAATTTAAGAGTAGCAGAATATGTGTACAAAATGGCAGACTTAAATAAGTATCGAAACTGTATTAGGCAATTGCTTACAGAACACGCCAAATTTGTTTCATCAAATGATGATATTGAAGCTCAAATTATTGCTGATGTGGAGGGCGATCATTATCAATTGCTTTACATTGGATGGCAAAACAAGCAGCGAATTTTTGGGCCTGTGATGCACTTTGATATTAAAGATAACAAGATTTGGATTCAGTGGAACAGCACGGAGGACGAGGTTGGCGAACAGTTATCCGCAATGGGTATACCAAAGGATGATATTGTTGTTGGGTTTCATCCACCTTATATTCGGAAGTTGACTGACTATGCAGTAAGTTAGAAGTCTGTCTTGTAGGATTAATGCTTAAATGTGGAACAGTCTAACTAACCTGCGACTGCTGTCGCCCTCCATACCAGCACTTGTGAAAGTAATGGTTTTTTTCTTAACTTGGACTTGTCTATGGTTGCCGATCGCAATTATCGTCGCGATCGCCCTGAAATGGCAACCACCCCAACCCTTGGGAAACAAAAAACTACCATTAGTAGCCTCCCTCTACCTCCTAGTCCCCTTCATTTTATGGGCGACAACCTGGATAGAAAGTGTATCCTTTGCCGACTGGGGTTTGTTTTGGCAACCCACCACCTTAATCTCTGCACTCCTAGGATTAGGATTAGGAGTAGTCAGCTTAGCTATTTTATTTGGGTTACAATTAACTTGGGGTTGGCTCGAACTACAAAGTAGCGAAGTTGAAAGCAAAACCAGCGAAAAAATCCTTAATCCTTGGGCTTCTATCCTCAATCCTTCTACTCTCCTGATTTTGTTGTTAGCACTGTGGATTAGTGCCACAGAAGAGTTAATCTTTCGCGGCTGTTTGCCAAATTTACTGCAACAAGATTACTCAATAATCATAGCAGCAGCGATCGCCAGTTTCATTTTCGCGATCGCCCACCTGATCTGGGCCCCTAAAGAAACCATACCTCAACTTCCTGGGTTGTGGCTGATGGGGATGGTTTTAGCCTTAGCTCGCGCTGTAGATAATGGTAGTTTAGGTATGGCGATCGGACTCCATGCAGGCTGGATTTGGGGGATAACTACTCTGGATACAGCTCAACTAATTAAGCCTAGTCAAAGTGTTCCTGAATGGATTACAGGAATAGCCGAAAAACCCTTGGCTGGTGTCACTGGAATTCTGTTATTAATAGGAACAGCTGCCCTACTCTTTGTTATTCCAAAAGGAATCATCTAGGATTTATGGCAAATTTGGTTGGATCGGAATGATTTAACCACAGAGGGCGCAGAGAACGCAGAGGAAGAGAAGAGGGAGAAACTGGGTTTTTTTGAGGGTTTCTATTAGGGGTAAATCTGCTTAAATCTGCGGTTAAATCATTGCACATTAATCTAAAAGGCGATCGATTGTAATCATTGAAACTGGCCGCAAGGAATCGAAACGAGTCAAATTTACTCCCTGCAAAGAACGGGATAACTGCACTTGTACAATGCGATAATTCCAGTGGGGTTCCCGATGCACTCGATCGCCCATCCAACTCAACACAGTAGCAATATCTTCCAAAACATCCAAAACTAGCACGATGCAACCCCCAGGGAGCAGCCGCAGGGCGCAAACACCCAAAATTTTAGTCAATCCTGGGCCACTACAGCCAATAAAAATTCGGTGCGGAGGACGCAAGCGGTGCAAGATTTCCGGGGCGGCGCCGTGAATCGAGAGCAGATTTTGCAGCCGAAAACGGGTGCTGTTGAATTCGATCGCAGAGGTACCAGAAACTGTTTGTTCGATCGCATAAACCTGAGACTGGGGGAATAAGCGAGCAATTTCGATCGATACAGCACCATTCCCAGCACCCACATCCCAAACCACTTGTTCTCGTTGCAAAGCCAATTGCGCCAATACTAACACCCGCACTTCCCGTTCCACCGTTAAACCAGGGCGATCGCCACAACCAATAAAAGCCCCATCCGGTATACCCAACAAAGGCAACTTTTCCAAATCCAAAGATGCCGCCTCCATCTGGGACTCCCGCAGCATCACCACCACACTCAGCGGTGCAAAAGACTCTTCCAGCAAAGCTGACAGAGGTCTGTGCCCCACCCGCTCGTTCGCAGACCCCAAATTTTCACAAACCCAAAATTCGTAGCGTGTAGGCAAATCTAGAGCTTGCACTAAATTTGCCAGTGCAGCCGGAGTGTGAATTTCATCTACTAGCGCCGCAATCTTCTCGACACCGAGTTTAAGTTTTGCCGTCAATTCCTCAAAATAAAGTCCCTGGGAACCCACAAAGTGTGCATCTTGCCAAGGAATTTGTAAGCGATTAAAAGCCAACTGCACGCAACTGACATGGGGGTGAAAAATCAATTTTGCTGCTGGTAATTGAGCAATTAACAACTTTCCCCAGCCGTAAAACAGGGGGTCGCCCGCCACCAAAATTACAATGTGTTGCTCCGAGGCTCTAGATGGGTGTGAAAAAGTCTCTTCATCTGGCTCTATATTCGCATTTAATGCCAGCCAACGCCTAATTTCTAGAATTACGGTGTTCAACTCTCCTAACACCCAGCGCTCGCAGGATTCCTGGGGAAAATAACTTAAATGGCGATCGCTCCCTACTAGCAGAGCGGCCATTTCTACAACCTGCCGTGCCGATGCACTCAGCCCAGCAGCTCCATCTAAACCTATACCAACTACGTGTACTGTCACTTTTTCAGCAAAAATCAAAAAACTAGACTAGCTAATTTTTCATGAGTAATTATATTTTTGTACTGGAATTTGTTGCCAAGCCCAAATAATTAAACCATTTAATGGACAATGGGGAGAATGGGAGAGGGGGAAAATCAACCCTCTCCCTTCCTTCCCCGTTGGTTAAAACTCAAAAACAGGCCAGTCTGGTTCCCGATAATAGCGATTCATGTCGTCAAACTTCCGCAGTTCGGCTCGGTGTACGGAGAGTTCTTGCGGCGTGTCCAGCCATCGATCGTTTAACTCCGACAGCAAAGCACACAGGCGATCGCGGTCTAGGTTGGGCCCGGTGTCCCCGAAATAGCCCAGGGTAATGTGTGCTGTAAAGTGATATTGCTGTTCAATTCCCAAACCAATTAAATCGGGATTTTGATAGATCGATCGACGCAACTCTAGAATTTGCTTGTAAGAGTTTTCGTCCGTCGGTGCCACACACACACCTACAGCTCTAGTCATCACCATAAAACCCAGCACTATCCAGCGAATGGAAGTACCGCCAGCCTGGACTGGTTTTGAAGTTGCAAAACCATCGGCCATGCGCGATCGTAGTTGCGCCTCAAATTCAGGATTTTTATCGGAGGCATCTTGAAAAGCACTGCTCCAAATCAAATCTGCCACCGTTACATGGAAGCTATCGGGAGGTAGTGGGATCAAGGAACCCGGATGAAGTTCCTGCAATAGCCGTTGTTGACAAGAGTGCAAGTTCTCATAGAGTGCTGCATTTTCTCCATCTTCCCCGGCCGGTGGCGTAATCACCGAATAGCCGGGAAAAGGCACGGCAACTTTGACACCAGTTTCGTCCAATTTAAACTTGGGAGATTCCTGGATGTGCTCTACTTGGGACTTGTAGGAGTCCAGCAGCGTCAGTCGCGCTACCCTATTTACATAAGCTTGATAAGTATCGTCCAATCTCCATTTCCTCGTGCTAATTAATAGCTTTGGGCACTTACCCGACTTGAAAACTGTTAGGACTTGCGCGCCCAGAGCGAAAAATCTATGTTTGAGATTCCTTCGTGCTGTTGAGTGTGACAGAAGTTGTCACGATCGCACAAATCCTAACTTTTAAATTCTAGATTTTCGACAATAGTGCAAGATGTAAAAATTATCGAATAGAATCTTTAACTATTCCCAACAAAGTTTATATAATACACCATTCTGGGGTGGCTTTATGCTAGAAATGCAAATTTACCTTTTTTGGGGAGAAGACGAGTTTGCGATGGGGCAAGCTGTGACCAGTTTACGCCAAAGTGCCGTCGATCCCAACTGGGCTAGTTTTAACTATGACAAAATTATCGCCGATCGCGCGGAGGCTGTGGTCGAAGGACTCGATCGAGCTTTGACTCCTCCCTTTGGTACTGGTAGCCGTTTTGTCTGGCTGGCTAATACCACTGTCACCCAACAATGTTCTCCAGAACTTTTAGCCCAATTGGAACGGACTCTCCCAGTGATTCCCGACTCCAGCATACTGCTGCTGACATCGGCCAAAAAACCCGATAGTCGGCTCAAGTCCACCAAGTTACTCGTCAAGTCCGCCCAAGTGCGAGAATTTTCGCCGATTCCGCCTTGGAATGACAAGGAATTAGCTCAGCGGGTGCGTCAAGTCGCCGGGGAAATGGGTGTAAAGTTGACCGCCACGGCGATCGAATTTTTGGCAGAATCGATCGGTAGCGACACTCGACATTTATACAGCGAACTCGAAAAATTGCGACTGTTTGCCGGGAACCGCAGTCAACCTTTGACCCCGGAAGATGTGGGCAAATTGGTCAACTCTCACGCCCAGAATACTTTCCAGCTAGCCGATGCAATTCGCCAAGGACATACCGAGGAAGCTTTGGATTTATTGGCTGGTTTAACCGGCCGCAACGAGCCTGGATTAAGGATTGTGGCAGGATTGACGGGTAAGTTTCGGATTTGGCTGTGGGTGAAAGCAATGATCGAATCGGGCGATCGGGATGACAAAATTGCCCAAGCTCTAGACCTCGGCAATCCCAAACGAGTATACTACTTTCGTCAAGAAGTCAAGAACGCCAGCTTAGAAAAACTCCAAAAAACCTTACCCTTACTGCTAGAATTAGAAGCCTATTTAAAGCGGGGGCGAGAAGAAAAATCAACCCTCCAAACCAAAGTTATAGAACTTTCTAGCTTGTTTCGCTAACGGGCAAAAAATTAATTAGACATCTCCCATAATTATTGTGGAACAGGCATCCTGCCTGTTCAAAACCTGCTTTTTAGGAGATGTCTATTGTTAATTGTTATCTGAGTGAAGCCATTCACTTTCTTCTGCAAGTAAACTCCCAATCTCAAACCTTTACAACACCCTAATAATAAGTAAGTCTTATTATTAGGGTGTTAAATTGTCCTCACCCTCTCAAGCTGGCTTGCAATCAGTTTTGTACCCGTTGTGATCGCACAATTGGGCCCCATCGCACCAGAGAACTGAAGTCGGAGTTTGTGCAGGTAACGAAGAAGGAACTTGCTCTTCAAGAACGCTTACCACCTCGTTCAAGGCTGAATTTAACTTACGGTTATCTCCCTAGCAGACGGCAGAGTATACCAGACGATTATTGGTCAAAACCTTCTCATACTTGGCCGAGTCCGCCACCAAAAAAGAATGATTGTCAGCCTGTGTTGGGATATTACAAGTATACTTTGGTTGAATATCCCGGAGAGTCGAGTGGGAGTTGGAGGAAATTATTTTGGCTGATGGTATTTGGTGCGGCGGTGTGGTTCTGGTTTTTCCGCTGATTTTCTGGTAATCCAGAGGGCGAAATTATGAAGTATTTTTTGCGGTTTTTCTTGGCTTTAGTAATTTCTGCGATCGTGGTA